>JAJDET010000019.1 GCA_029259655.1 Planctomycetota bacterium | reverse complement strand
GCGCGTGCCGGCCCCGCAGTCGACCTTGAACAGGTCGTCGAGGACGCCGGTGCGCGCAAAGTGCCGGCAGGAGCCGAGAGGCCGGCGCAGCCGGCCGTTCGTGGTGTTCTGGCCGCGAACCCGTGAGGGATGCGGGCTAGGAATCGCGGCCGGCGGCGACGCCGCTCTTCGCGTCGAGCCCCACGGTGCAGCCGGAGCGCCTCCACTCGTTGAGCGCACCGCCGAACCGGTGTCGGAAGAGTCCCTTCAGGAACTCGAGGCAGGTCGTCGCCTGGACGTGGGACAGACCGCTCCCGCGCATCCGCGAGAAGACGTTCATCTCGAGCACGCGCACGCCGAGATAGCGCGCCTTGATCATGATCTCGGGGTCGAGGAACCACTGCCGGCTGCCGAGGTCCATCGCCTCGATCACCTCGCGGCGCGTGATCTTCGGGACGCCGTTGATGTCGATCGATCCGATCCCCGGCCACAGAGCGATCACCAGGGAGTTGTAGGCGATCGATGTGATCTTCCGCCGCAGACCGTCCATCCGGAAGCGGCGGCGGACCTTGCCCAGCACGGGGCCCCGGGTCTGGCTCAGGGCTTCGAAGAGCTTCACGACGTCCTCGGCGTCCACCTGGCCGTCGGCGCAGATCGTGCCGACCCACGGAGCGCTCGCGAGCGGCAGCCCTTCGAGGATGCCGTTGCCGTAACCCACGTTCACGTCGATCCGGTGGTGACGGATCGGGCGCCCCTCCTCGACGAAGCCCGCGATGATCTCCCCCGTGCGGTCGGAGGAGCCGTTGTCGACGGCGACCAGCTCGAGGCGATACCCGGCCGTCTCGAAAGCGGCGAGGAGCTCCGGGATCGTCCAGCCGATCACCTCTTCCTCGTCGTAGCAGGGCATGACGAGGGAGAGGTCGAACCCCTCCTCCCGCTCGGTCACGCCACCGACTCCTCGCGCTGCGCCGGGGCGTAGTCCCGGAACGCGCGGCTCCACAGGTAGCGCCTCACGCGCATGACGCCCTTGATGTCCTCCCAGGCCGTCGAGACGATCTTCACGCGGCTGTCGTCGTCGTCCACCCAGTGGACGGGCACGTCCTTCACGCGGTAGCCGCGCTTCTCGGCCAGGACCAGGAGCTCGGTGTCGAAGAACCAGGCCTGGTCTCGCACTTCGGGGACGATCTCGTCCACGATGCGCCGGCTAACCGCCTTGAAACCGCACTGCGCGTCGGCGAAGGACGTGAACAGGACGGCCTTGATGAACAGGTTGTAGGCGCGCGAGATGAACTCGCGCTTGAAGCCGCGCGTCACCTGCGACTCGCGTGACAGACGGGATCCCACGGCGATGTCGTAGCCCTCTTCGTGGATCGCGCGGCAGACCTTCTCGAGAGCCTCGAGCTCGGTCGAGATGTCCACGTCGCAGTAGGCCACGATGTCCGCCTGGCTCTTCGTCCACGCGACACGCAGGGCTCGTCCGCGTCCGCGCTGGCCGAGCTCCACCACCGCGACGTCGTCGTAGCGCTCCGCGAGAGCCCGAGCCGCTTCGAGCGTCCCGTCCTTCGATCCGTTCTCCGCGACGACGACGCGCCAGGGATAGGGAAAATGCTTCGTGAGGAACTCACGGATCGTCTCGACGCTCTGCTCGAGGACGTGGGCCTCGTTCAGCACCGGGACGACCAGGTCCACCTGGGGGTCGGGTCGGCTCATGCGCGCGGCTCCGCTCTCCCCGGCGGCGGGTCGACGAGCGGCGCTTCGTAGTCTACCTCGGGGCGGAAAGGGGGACCAACGCGTCAGGGGCTCGCAGGCAGCCGCTCCAGGCGCTTGCCCAGGAACCAGATGCCGGCACACGCGCCGAGCGCGACCGCGAGCAGTGCGGCCGCGACGAGCGGGCTCTCGAACCAGGCGTCCCCGGGCGTCATCTGCCCCACGCGCGTGAGCCACGGGAACTGGATCCCACCGCTCGCGAACCGCTCCCAGCTCCCGAAGGTGGCGTTGGTCGTCCCCGCCCGCCAGTCCTCGATCAGCGGCACGGTGAAGCGCACCATCGAGAGCACGCCGACCTGGAGCCCGGAGACGAGCACGATCCCCACGCGCCAGGGCGCGGGCAGCCGCACGAGCACGTCGGTGGCCGCCAGGAACGCGAACGGGACGACCGGGAGGAGGTAGCGGAAGCCGGTGTTCCACTGCATGAGGGAGTAGCGGTTCATGCTGCAGAACAGCATGAAGGCGAGGACGAAGAGCGCGGCCATCCGCCGTGCGCCGCGAGGGAACAGGAGCCGCTCACGGAGCAGGGCCGCCGGCACCAGGCCCAGGAGCAGCACCGGCCCGAACGGGTAGAGCCCCCAGTTCAGGTCGACCAGGTTCCGCCAGAACACCTCCAGGCTCGGCGGAGTCAGGCCGCGCCACCCGTGCTCGGTGAAGTTGACGGCCGGCATGTGGTACTGGCCGGGGAACCAGGGCGTCCCGTACATGGCCCACTGGGAGCCGAGCAGGAAGAGCACGGGCGCCACGCTCCCCAGGACGTAGACGAGCGACTCGCGGAAGGACCCCACGATCCCGGCCGTCCGGACGCGAGACCCGAGCAGCCAGGCGTAGAACACGAGCAGCGGGACCACGCCGGCGTAGTCGAGGGCGAGGCAGGCCCCGCCGAAGAACCCGGCCCAGAACCGGCGCGCGAAGCCGAGCCGCTCGCCGCCCTCCTTCCAGAGGTGGTAGAAGCAGAGGAAGGCCGCCTGGGCCAGGAACATGTTGTGGACGAGGTGCGCCGTCCGGTAGAGGATCGGCGTCGCGAACCCGAAGGCGAGCGCGAGGAACACGGCGTCTCGCTGTACGGCTCCGCGGCGCAAGAGGATCCGGTACATCCACGCCATCCAGAGCGCGGACAGAGGCGCCATCAGGAACGCGCTCGTCACGATCGTCGCGACCCCGAACCGCAGGTGGTAGCCGGCCCGCACCATCCGCCCCACGGCGGCACCGGACACGGAGTACTCGGTCTCGTAGATGTTCTCGCGAAGCCCGGGGTCCTCGGCCTGCCGCCGCCGGGTCCAGTCCTCCACCCGGTCGAGGAGCGGATCGAACACGAGCAGCGGCACGGCGGCGATCAGCGACCCGAGGAGGTTGTTCCCCGTGTACCAGTGCCCGTCGCCGAAGCGCTCACCCTCGTGCGGAAAGAGGTCGGAATGGAGCCCGTGCCGGGTGCCGTCGGCATCGGTCACGACGTAATCGTCGCACACCCAGTCCCCGCGCTCGATCAAGGCGAAGGCCGGGTAGTGCTCGCGGACGACGTTCGTCGCGAAGAACAGCGAGAACAGGATCCAGCCGACGAGGAACAGCCGGACCTCGATCCGCGCAAGCAACCTCGAGCCCCACACCTTCATCGGGACAGTCTCCGGGGACCCGGAGGCCGGATCAAGCGAGCGCGCTCACTCGTCGGCGAGCAGCGGGACCTTCCCCGGGCCCTGCTTCCACCGCCAGCCGCGCCCGCGCAGCATCCAGACCAGCGTGCGGCCCACGATGCGTACGTCGAGCCAGAGCGACTGGTTCCGGCGGTACCAATCCGTCACGCGGAACTTCTCCCGGTACGCCGCCACGTCACTCCCCGTGTAGCCCTGGGTCACCTGAGCCCAGCCCGTGATCCCGGGCGGCACGGCCAGGCGTCCCGTGAATCCGGCGACGTGTTCCCGAGCCCACTCCTCGATCTCGATCATCTCGGGGCGCGGTCCGACGAAGGCCATCTCGCCGCGCAGGACGTTCAGGAACTGCGGGAGCTCGTCCAGGTGGGTGTTGCGAAGGAACCGGCCGAAGCGCGTCACGCGCAGGCCGTCTCGGCCGCTCTCCCAGGCGCCATAGGGGTCCCTGACCTCCGCCATCGTCCGGAACTTGAGCATCGGGAAGACCCGTCCGCGGAAACCGACACGCTTCTGGACGAAGAAGACCCGGTCGAGCCGACCGAGGACGATCCAGTTCCCCAGGGCCACCAGCGCGCCCAGGACCAGGGCCGGTGCGGCGAAGACGACCAGCAAGACGAGGTCGAAGACCCTGCGGCCCCGCCGTGCGTAGAAGCCCTCGGGCGCGAGCGCGGACCACTCGAGCTCGCACGGCTCCGGCGGAGAGTTCTCGAACTCACCCGGCGGACGCCGGCAGGGCCGGATCCTGTTCTCCTGGACTCCCTCCTTCGGCGCGCTCAGCGAGCTCATGGCTCGGCCTCCGCAAGGGGGGGACCTCTCCCCGATCCCCCGGATGGGGCTCCGGAGCGCGGCGACCGTGCCTGGAGTATCGGAAGCCGCCTCGCCCCCGCTTGAGACCCCCGCCGCTCCGGGTTTGTAAATCAAGCGATCCCGTCAGGCCCTAGTGAGACCCGACGGGATCGACAGCGGCTGCGGCAGCAGGGGAGCACCCGTTTTCGCGAGCGTCCCCCTCAGGAGAGCACCCCCGTCGATGCGGGCGAGGAGGCGCCGCCCCGGAGGGGATCCAGGACGAACTTATGCCCGCAAGGGGGAGAAACCCCCGGCCCCGGCACCGCAAACGGTACCGGGACCGGGTGCAGGGTTGTCTAGTCGACGAGGACGCGCTGGACGCACGTCGAGGTCATGCCCTCGTCGTCGGTGATGGTCAGGACCACGTCCGAGACCGAGTTCGGCGGGAACATGTGCGACACCATCGGGCCCGCGTCCAGGGCGACGCCACCATCGCCGAAGTCCCAGTCGTAGCGGACGATGCTGCCACCGTCACCGTCGAAGGACATGCTGGCGTCGAAGTCCACGACGCTGTTCGGGAAGCCCAGGACCACGGTCCCGAACTGGCCCGCCGACGGAGTCGGATCGATCACGCACGTGGGATCGACGCCGTCGATGGTGACGGTCGTGCCGCAGGAAGAACCGCGGCCCTCGTCGTCGGTGATGTTCAGGGTGACGTTGTAGACACCCGGATCGGCGTAGGTGTGAGTCGGGTTCTGGCCACCGGCCGAGCTCCCGTCACCGAACTGCCAGTTGAAGGTCAAGTTGCCTCCATCGGGATCGAACGAGCCGCTCCCGTCGAAGTTGACCGGCTGACCGAAGAAGCCCGCGGTGTAGGGACCGCCGGCGTCACAGATCGGGGCCTGGTTGCTCGACTGGATGTTGGCAGTCGTCTGGCAGACCCGCGCGCGACCCTCGTTGTCCGTAACGGTGAGGACGACCGTGAAGTCACCCGCAGAGTTGTAGACGTGCGTAGGCGTGGCGCCGTTGCCGGTTCCACCGTCACCGAAGCTCCAGTTGAAGCTCACACTGCCGCCGTCGGGGTCGAACGAACCGGTGCCGTCGAAGTTGATGGTCTCTCCGGTCTCGCCGCTGTAGGGCCCGCCGGCGTCGCAGACGGGAGCCGTATTGGCTTGACCACACTCGGGATCGTCGGTACCCGTCTTCAGGAAGTCCCCGTCGAACTGCTTCTCACGGGATTCCCACAGGCGGCGGGCACCGATCCTGACTCCGTTCTGGTGAACCTCACCGATGGCGCCCAGGAGGGCGGCGTCGGGGCAGGACTCGACCGTGGAGGAGTGGTTCTTGCCGTAGATCACGGCCCACCCTGTGTTCATCTCTTCCCCGTTCGCAAGGTTGCAATCGAGGTCGAGCTCGGTCGGGTCGTTGTTGATGTTCGAGGCCAGGAAGACCGGATCGAACGCCGCACCGATGTCCCGGAGAGCAACCTCCACCCAGCAACGGAACGAGTAGGTCGCCGACAGCGGCTGCTCGTTGTCGTTCCAGATGTCGAAGCAGATGTTCGCCGTGAAGGCGGTTCCGCCGGACAGGTTGATGAGGATCAGGTGCTGCTCGATGTCAGCGATGTAGCTGTCGATGATCAGCTCGTCCGGAATCCCCTCGTACTCGACTCCATCGAAGTCGAGCTGGGTGTCCAGGTCGTGGTCCGTTGCCGCACCGTCACCGTCAATCGCCCTGAAGGGGATCGCGTTCAGGTACCAGAGCCCGGACTGGGCGCTGACGGCCAGCTCGGAGCCGACCAGGTAGTTGTGGGACCACGCGGTCTGAGTCGTCGTGGGATCCGTCGCCGATACGACGAGGTAACCCTCCTGGTTGAGCGCCGCGTTGTCGCAGTTCGTCAGGACGACCCGCGTGTCCGCAGGAGTCAGTCCGACGACCTTGTTCGCGACCGTGCAGGCGATCGGAAGGTTCTCGAGCACCGGGTTCGGGTTCGGCGTGATGTTGACGTACTCGTAGTGAGCACCCGTGGTGCCGCCGAGCCCTGCGAAGGGCGAGGCGGGGTTCAGGTTGGTGTTAGTCACCGAAACCGCAGTGAAGAAGGACTGGCCTCCTCCAAAGTTCGTCCGGTGGAAGGGGAAGACAAGGACGCTTCCCGGTTCGAGGCCATCCGCGAGTCCCGGCGCAGCAGTAGCTACTGCGAGGAGGGCGGAAGCCGTGAGCATCTTCATTCTCATCTCGATGTATTCCTCACTCGTTGTCTGTTCTTGGTGCTTGGCTTCCTAGGGGAACTCGGGATCGTCGGTCCCGGTCTTGTAGAAATCGCCGTTCGTCTGCTTGGCGACCGATTCCCACATGCGACGTCCGCCGGACGTGAACACGTTGGTGCTGATCGCACCGAGGAGCGCCGGGTTCGGGTAGGACTCGACCGTGGAGCTGTTCGTCAGCCCTCGGATTCGAGCCCAGCCGGACTCGTAGTCGTCGTCGCCGTCGCAATCGATGTCCAGCTCGGTCGGATCGTTGACGGTGTTGTTCTCCAGGAAACCCTGAGTGAAGACGAGGCTGATGTCGCGGAGGTACTCCTCCGACCAGCAGTTGAAGTTGTAGGTGGCCGAGAGAGAGCGCTCGTTGTCATTGAAGATGTCGAACGCCACGCTGGCCGTGAACGCGAAGCCGCCGGACATGTTGATCAGGACGATCGACGAATCGAAGGCATCGACGAAGAAGTCCAGATACAGGTGGTCCGGAATCGGCTCGTACTCGAGCCCGTCGAAATCGAGCTGACGATCGAGATCGTGGTCCGTCGCCGTACCGTCAGGGTCCGGCGAGTCGAACGGGATCGCGTTCAGCACGTAGATCAACGGCCCGTTGATCGCGATCTCGCTACCGGCGAGGTAGTTGTGCGACCAGGGCGTCGAGAACTTGGTCGGGTCCTGGGCTGAAATGACCAGGTATCCCTCCCTGCCGACTGTGGGGTTGTGGCAGTTCGTCAAGACCACCCGCGTGTCTGCCGGCGTCAGGAACTCGATCTGGTCCTGAACGACGCAGTTTAACGGCTGGTTCTCGCCAACGTAGATGGCGTTGACGTACTCCCAGTGAATGTTGGTACTCCCGCCTAGACCGGAGATGACGGAGTTCCTGTTGGTGTTCGTCACCGCGATCAGGGTGAAGAACGGCCCAGGAGCCACCTTTCCGGCCGAGTTGAGCGTTCCCGAACGATGCAGCGGATAGACCAGTACGCTGCCGGGAACGAGGCCATCTGCCATCGCCACAGGGGCAAAGGCAGCCGCAAACAGAACCGTGGCCACGGCTCTCGTGGACATCCTCATGGTGTCGTGCTCTCGTTGTTGCTGTCCGAAAGGGGCCGCAGCCCCGGTGACGCGCCCGCGAGGACCAATCCCCGCCGATCACGCCGCCTCCTTCTTGGCCATACAAAATCGCACTTCGGAAGGTTTTTCGCAACGGTGGAATCCCGGATCCGGGACGGCCTTCCTTCTATGGAAACTCCGGGGTGGATGTCGTTCTTCCTCGACGCGTCGAGAGGGCCGGAGATCCCCCTCCGGCGAGCGCCCCTGCGCGGGCGAAAGAGATCCTCGGGACACCTGATTTCCCCCCACCCCGCGACATGACCACCTGGATCCTCGGCGACATCCACGGCTGTGCCCGTGAGCTCTCGCGCCTGCTCGAGCGCCTCGCTCCGGGCGAGGGAGATGCCGTGGTCTCCGTCGGTGACCTCTTCCACCGGGGCCCCGACCCCATCGGGGTGCTCGATCGCCTGCGGGAGGCCGGCGCCCGGTTCGTCCTGGGCAACCACGAGCTCGCGGTCCTCTCGCGCTGCGGGGTCGCTCCCTCCACCT
>JAJDET010000180.1 GCA_029259655.1 Planctomycetota bacterium | reverse complement strand
GCCGTGAAGTTGCCGAGCGCCTCGACCGGCGAGATCTTCGGTGCCGTCGTGTCCGGCACGTTGAGCATGTTCTGCCAGTAGACGGGGTCCTGGGTCGTGTCCCGGGCGGCGAAGACGTCGTAGTCCCCGTCCATGTCGACGTCGCACCAGTCGAGGTCGAGCGTCGTGTTGGGCAACCCGATGTTGGACAGACCGCTGCTGCCCTGCCCGACCAGCGTGAAGGAGCCCAGCCCGTTGTTCGTGTAGAGCCGGTCGTTGCCGGAGAAGTTGCCGACGTACAGGTCGAGGTCGCCGTCTCCGTCGACGTCGCCGAAGTCACCCTCGTTGTCGTCCGTGTCCGAACCGGCGAGGAAGACCTCGTTGTCGAAGCGGCCGCCGATGTTCTCGGCGACCAGGTCGGTGAGCACGAACCCCGTCGCTTCCCAGTTGAGGCCGTACAGGTCGAGGTCGCAGTCCCCGTCCATGTCGCCCAGCTCCTGCTCGTAGTGACCGGTGCCCGGTGCCCAGCTGCCGCCGCTGAACAGCCCGTAGGCGAAGTTCGTCCGGTCGCGGAAGTCCAGGTCGCCCGGAGCTCCGCCGTTCTCCTCGAGGCGGTTGTAGAAGAAGCGCGTGGCCGCGTCGCGATCGCCGTGCAGGATGTCGAGGTCGAAGTCGCCGTCGATGTCCCCGATGTCGATGTCGAGCGTGTTGGTCGCGATGTCGCAGTTGACTCCGTTCGTGTTCGACGTGTTGGACTGGAACGTCCCCTGGCACCAGAGGCCGTCGTCACCGTTCGAGATGGTCGAGCCCGTGAGCTGAGTGCCGCCCGGGTTGAACTCGGTGAAGATGCCGAGGCCGTCGTTCAGGAACACCCGCGTCGGAACTTGCCCGTTGAAGGTCCCGCCGTAGGTCGAGTGGACCAGGTCCATGTCGCCGTCGTTGTCCAGGTCGCCGAAGTCGCAGTCGCAGGACCAGTCGATGAATCCGCCGGCGATGAGCTGGGAGGGAGCGATCGAGGAGCCGGCGCCACCGAGGCCGTTCCAGCGCGTGCTGGTCTCGTCGGTGTAGAAGCCGACGGTGCCGGCCTGGAGGCCCCCGTTGTTCGCCCACCAGAGGTTCGTCTGGTTGCTGTTGGTGGAAGTGTTCGAGATGTAGAGGTCGAGGTCGCTGTCGCTGTCGAAGTCCACGAACTCGATGTCTCGGCCGTCCTTCACGATCGCCGGGAACTGGCTCGAGGTCACGTCCGAGAACACGCCCATCGTGCCGGCCTGGGCGCCACCCTGGTTGATCCAGAGGCGGTCCTGGATGTTCCCGAGGTCTCCGCCCATCGCGAACGCGGCGTCGAAGTCTCCGTCGAGGTCGACATCCGCGAAGTCGACGTTCTCCGCGTACTTGTTCCCGGAGAGGTTCGGGATGTCCGCCGTGTTGATGTGGAAGATCTGCGCGCTCGCCGTTGCGTTGACGAGAACGAGCGCGAGGGCGGCGAACGCGAGACGCGTCACGGATCGGGAGTGGATCATGGTCTGGTGAGGGGAGTTCGGGCGCACCGGGTGGATCGGAGGGGGGCCGGGCGACCGGGCCGTGGAGGTGGCGGCGATGGGGAGAACCTTCCTCAATATAACGGGCTCCGGCGATCCCCGTCCGATCTGCTCTCGGCGCCGATCCTGCCGAACCGCGAGGAGTGGACCGTCCCCGGACCTCGGACGGTCGCGCTCCCCGCGAGGTTCCGTTTTTCCCGGCCTCCTCCGGTTTCCTGTGGTAACACCAGCGCCCGAGGTTCGACCTCCGCCATCCATGCGAGCCGTGCGATTGTTCCTCGTCTGCGTCGCGAGCGCAGGCGTCGAGGCCATGGTCCGTGGCATTCTCGCGGCGTTCGAGGAGGACGCACTGGGGCTGGGCCTCGCCTGGCTCCCCGTTCTGGACGCCTGGGAGCGATTCGAGGAGCTGTGCCCCGCCGCATTCGGGCTCGGGGCAGCGGTCGCGATCCTGTCGGTGGCCGCGAGTCGACTCGCACGCGCGTGCCGCCGCGTGCGGCTGCTCTCGATCGTCGGCCTCGTCGTCGCTGCAGTCGCCGGGGGGCTGATCGCGCGCAACGCGCTCCTCGGACTGGCGTCGCCGACGGACTCCGCACTCTCGCGCCTGCTCTGGGACCAGCGACTCTTCCTCCGAAACGAGCCGCTCGAGACGTGGCTCTGGGTCGCCGGGATCGCGCTCGCGCTCTTCCTCCTCGGCGGAAGGCGTCGGTCCGCGCGACCCGTGCGCGTCGCACTCGTCACGTTGCTTCCGGTCGCGGCGATCTGCTCCGCCGGCCTCGCGACGGCCCTTCACCGCAGCGCCGCCGGCGAGGACGGAGCCCGTCACGTGTTCCTCGTCGTCCTCGACACCGTGGGCGCAGGGCACCTGGCGAGCTATGGACACGACACCGTGACCACGGCCGAGCTCGACGCGCTCGCTGACCGGGGCCTGCGCTTCCAGAACTCGTACGCTGTCGCGCCCTGGACGCTCCCGACGCACGCGTCGATGTTCACCGGCCTCCACCCGATCCGGCACGGCGCCACGCAGGAGAGGTTGTTCCTCTCGCGCTCGTTCGCGACCTTGGCGGAGATCCTCGAGGACGCCGGGTATCACACCTTCGCAGCCGTGAACAACGCGGTCGTCTCCAAGAGCAGGCAACTGGACCAGGGCTTCTCCACGTTTCTGGCGATGCGGCGGCGTGACGCCTTCGAGACTTATCGCGGTCGCGGTCGCCATCCCACGAACGCAGCGGTCGCGGAGTTGCTCGAGGGACTCGAGGAGGGCGAGCGGGCCTTCGTGTTCCTCAACTACATCGAGGCGCACTATCCCTACGATCCCCCCGCGGCCCTCGCACGCCCGCACCTCGAGCCGGAGTGGCTATACGAGGACGCGGTGCAGGTGGACCAGCGCTGGGATCGGCACTACACCGGCGAGAGCGATCACGACGAGCGCGACTGGAAGGCCTTGCGCGGGCTCTACCGCGGGGAGCTCGCTGCGCTCTCGGCGACGATCGGCGACCTCGTCCGCGTTCTCGAGGAGAGCGGCGTGCTCGATGAATCCCTCGTGATCGTGACATCCGATCACGGGGAGAACCTCGGCGAGCACGACCACCTCGCACACGTCTTCAGCATGCACGACACGCTGCTCCACGTGCCTCTCTTCATCTTCGGGAAAGGCATACCCGCCGGAGTGGAGCGCATGGACCCCGTCTCTTCCGCCGACCTCTACTACACGATCCTCTCCGCCGCGGGCTGCACGTCTCGAGTGGAAGTACCGCAGGGACGTGACTTGCTCGCTCCCGGCGCCGAGCAGGTTGCCGTCCCTCTCGTCGCCGAGTACGCCTACCCGCGACAGCTGCTGGACGGACTGGGGAATCGCGGTCGGGACGCGGAGGGCGAGGCCTTTGCGCCGTTCCTGCGGCGCATGCGTTCCATCCGCGACGGCGACTGGAAGCTCGTCGTCTCCTCGGACGGCCTCCGCCGGCTCTACGACATCGGGAGCGATCCCCGCGAGGAGCACGATCTTTCAGAGCTCGAGCCCGAGCGAGTCGTCGAGCTGGAGGAGCTCCTGCGAGGGCGGCTCGAGATGTTCGCCGGCCGCAGACTCGATACCGTGGTCGAGCATCCCGACCAGCCGCTCGGGCCGCTTGGCTTTCGGCAGACCGATCCCGAGGCGGACGAGCTCCGCCGCATCGGATACACGCAGTGAGACGACCGGATCCGACTCGATCAATCGGGCTACGAGTAGCGGTGACCCTGCTCGGCGTCTGTCCCGCCATCGGCTGCGAATCGGCTTCGCGCGAGGAGGACGACCGGCCGGATCTCCTGCTCTTGACGGTCGACACGTTGCGTCCCGACTACCTCGGGATGTACGGCTACGACCGGCCGACGTCGCCGTACCTCGACACGCTCCTCGCCGACGGGTTCCACTTCGAGCGGACGCTCACGACCGTGCCGCGCACGACGCCCGCGCTCGCGAGCCTCATGACCGGCGCCTATCCGCACACCACCGGTGTGCGCCGGCTCCTGCACACGCTCGACACGGAGGTTCCGACCCTGGCCCAGATCCTGCGCCGCTCGGGCTACAGGACCGTCGCCGTCGTCACGAACCAGGTACTGAAGCCCGAGCGCGGGCTCGATCGTGGATTCGAGATCTACGACCACACCAACAACAAACACAACGCCGCCGGTACCACCGACGCGGCGCTCGAGCACCTCGACGACGCGGACCCGGACCGGCCGCTCTTCCTGTGGGTGCACTACATCGACCCGCACATGCCGTACGTCTCCGACCCGGAGATCATCGAGTCCTTCGAGCCGGAGTACAGCGGTCGATACGCGAAGGGGTTCGGCCGGCGGCGTCCCAAGGGAGATCCCTTCCCCGACGACTTGCCGAGGGAGACCGCGGTCTACCGGAACCCGCTCTCCGAAGAGGTCAACGCGCACGTCCGGAGGCTGTACGCCGCAGACATCCGCAGCACGGACGACCAGATCGGACGGCTCGTCGCTCGCGTCCGCGAACGTTCCGGGGACCGTCTGCTCCTCGTGTTCTCGTCGGACCACGGCGAGAGCCTGGGCGAGCACGGCTACTCCTTCGAGCACGGGGAGTACGTCTACAACGCGGCGAGCCAGGTCCCGCTCGCCTTTCTCCTGCCTCCGGGCCATCCGTTCGCGCGGAGTGGCTCGAGCCGCGTGTGGGTGTCACTCGTGGACGTCGCGCCGACCGTGCTCGAGCTGATCGGAATGCGCGGCGCCGGGAACGAGCGGATGGAAGGTCGCTCTCTCGTGCCGCTCCTGGCGGGGGAGGAGCTCGAGCCCCGTCCGGTGTTCGTCGAGAGCGCTCACTCCCACGACTTCGAGAACGTGCGCGGCCGGGCGACGAACGACGAGGCGGGTCGCTTTCGTGCGGCGGTCCACGGAGACTGGAAGCTCATCCTCGCACCCGGTCACGACACGCCGGGGGAGACCTGGCAGCTCTATCACCTCGCGACGGACCCGGGCGAGACCCGGAACCTCTATCGCGAGGACCAGTCCGAATACCTTCGCCTGCGCGGCCCCCTGCTCCAGTGGACGTCGCTTTCAGGCGAGTCGTCTTCCGGGGAGGAGGCGATGTCGTCCGAGGATCGCGATGCCCTGGAAGAGCTCGGTTACCTCGGCGAATAGCACGGGGCTCCGGGGAGGAGTCCGGTGGAAGGCCCTTCCGGTCCTCCTGCTGATCGTCGCCGGCGTCTTCACGTTCCACAGCGAGGTCCGGGTACCGAGCGACCTGCTCCTGTACATGTCGTACGCCCAGAACCTCGCGCTGGGCAACGGCTACGCGGACTTCAACGGAGAGCTGACCCTGAGGAGGGGGCCCGGGTATCCGCTGATGATCCAGTTCGCCTGGTGGCTCCTCGGTAACTCGACGCGGAGCGCGTTCTGGGTGGTCCGGGTCTTCTGCATCGCGAACCCGGTCCTCATCTACCTGCTCGGCAAGCACCTGTTCAACCGGCGCATCGGGTTCGCTGCCGGCATGTTGATGCTGACCTCCTTCTCGCTCAACTTCTGGTCGTACCGACACCTGGACGCGATCTGGCCCTTCTTCGCCTACGCATCGGTCCTCGTCCTCTACCGAGCGTTCGAGCTCGAGCGCCTCTCCTTCGCGATCGCGGCCGGTCTGCTCTCCGCCGCCGCCTTCCTCGTCAAGGAGTCGGCCGTCCTGTTCCTTCCCTTGCCCGTCGTCCTGGTGGCCGTGGTGCGGGAGTTCAGGACCCGAAAGCACCTGGTCCTTGCCCTGGTCTGCACCGGCTTCGCACTCGGCGCCATCGGACCCTGGCTCTACTGGACTCGCCAGGACGGGATCTCCGGGCTGAACCGGGTGACGGAGCTCCTGGGATCGAGCGCGGGACTGATCGAGCTCGTGCGGTTGCTCTTCAAGGGCCTGAGCGACTACTACACGACGCAGCTCGCCTCGCGGTTCTCGATCGCTCCGCTGATGCTCGCGTCGTGGGTCTTCGTAGGGATCCGTTCCTTCGGCCGCGCCAAGGGAGCCCGGGTCTGCCTGGCCTGCCTGGTCCTGCTCGCTCCCTACGCGGCCTATGTCGGCGCGGAGGGCATGCGACCCGGCCAGCTCGTGGTCCTGTTCCTGTTGAACTACCTGGTCGCGAGCTTCTTCCTGTACTCGCTGGCGGAGTGGATCTCGACGGGGCTCGCGCGCGTTCGCGTCTGGAACCGGGAACGAGTGCTGGGAGTCTCCTTCTTCCTGCTAGTCCTCCCGGTCCTCTTCGTTCAGCTCTTCGTGAGCCACCGAAAGGACCGGGGCGGTCTGGCGTTCCTGGCGCGGTCCGAGCTCGTCGACCAGCTCCAGGGCGATTCCGATGAGGACGAGGCCTCACTGCCCGTGGAGCAGGGCAAGGAGTACATCCGCGGTGTCGCGGAGTGGTTCGAGAAGCACGCGACCCCGGATGCCGTGATCTCCGTCGGGGATGGGGGAGTGGACTACGGGAGGGCACTCTTCCTCCAGTCGGACGGGCGTCTCCGCCTCCGGAACTTCCCCATGGTCGAGGTTAGGTTCGCCACCAAACTCCGCAAGCCGTCCATCCGCTGGAATAACAGGATCTACACCGTCGAGAGCTTCGAGTTCCCTCCCGCGGACGATCTTCTGTTCTTCCGGAGAGAGGGGCGTGGCTGGCTTCTCTTCGAGACGCACCTCCTCAGGCAGCTCGAGGTACAGCGCGCCGACTATGTCGTCATCGGTCCCAACCTCTGCTTCCTGGGGGAGTACTTCCGGGCGAACCCCTCCTTCTCCCAGATCGCGTCGATTGACGACGGGGCCGCGCAGATCTTCAAGGTCGGACGAAGGCTGAATCACGTGCCCCATCCCGTCTTCGTCGGAAACCGGCGCCTCCGGCCGCGGTTCTGGTTCGACCTCCTCAGCCAGAGGGTCGGTCTGAAGAAGCACGAGGCTCTCGGTCTCGAGGCGGGCGACCGGCCCCCGGGATTCGTGCCCGGCGTATCGTGCGGCGGCCGGTGAGGCCTACTGATCCGAGGACGGGATGCGGGAGAAGGCACCTCCCCGTCGAACCGAGATACACTCGAGCCATGTCCAGGACTGCCGCGGGCGCCTTGCTCCTCGTCTTCCTGCCCGGCGGGCCGCTGACGGATCCTCTTCCGGACATCGACCCGGGGCCCTTCACGGTGAGACTCGACACGATCGTGTCAGGCCTCGTGTTCCCGACGAGCGCGGCCGTGCCGCTGGACGGGAGCGACCGCATCTTCGTCACCGAGGTGACCGGACTCGTTCGCGTCGTCGAGGACGGAGCTCTCCTTCCAACGCCCTTCGTCGATCTGACCGCCGACTTCCACGGCACGAACGGCAGCGCGATGTCGAGCCTGGCGTTCCACCCCGACTTCGCCTCGAACCGGAAGCTCTACGTCGTGCACACGGAGCTCGAGGACCCGCTGACCGCGGACTTCGGCGCCACGACGGGCGTGGCGCAGCAGAGTGTGCTCTACGAGCTGGAGGCAATGGGGGATCACCCCGATCCCGCGAGCAACCTGGCCGACCTCTCCGCCAAGCGCGAGCTCCTGCGCATCAACGAGCAGAGCACGATCCACAACCTGGACGCGCTGGCCTTCGGCCCCGACGGCTATCTCTACGCGACCAAGGGGGACGACCGGCGCGGCGGCCAGAACCCGAAGACGATCCACGGGACGGTGCTCCGCATCGACGTCGACTTTCGATCCGGAAACCCCGTCGGTGCGAACGGGCAGTACGCGATCCCCGCCGACAACCCGTTCGTGGGCGCCGGCGGCCGCGCCCTCGAGGAGATCTTCGCCTACGGCTTCCGGAATCCGTGGCGGATGACGTTCGACAGGGCCACGGGCGCGTTGTGGGTCACCGACGTCGGCGACCTGGACATCGAGGAGGTCAACCGAGTGGTCGCCGGCGGCAACTTCGGCTGGGACGCGAAGGAGGGGTCGTTCGCGCACATCGCCGGGGGCGGCGTCCGCCACGAGCGCAGCCCCCTGCCCGGCGGTCCGTACGTGGACCCGGTGGGCGAGTACGATCACACCCAGGTGGACCGGTCCGTGACGGGGGGTGTGCTCTACCGCGGTTGGCAGCACCCCGAGCTCGGAGGGAGCTTCGTCTGCGGCGACTGGATCTCCGGGCGGCTCTTCACGATGGATCCCGCAACGGGCGTGTTTCTCGAGCTCTCCGTCGATCCCGCGGGCGCGACGATCAACGGACACCTGTCCGGTAGCCCGGTCGAGGGCGTCGTCAGCATCGATCAGGACGCACACGGTGAGCCCATCCTCGTCGTGACGCAGCGCGACCTGACCTCCACCGGTCGGTTGCTCCGGATGCGGCCCTCCCGCCGGCGCTCGAACGAGCTGGCGCCTCCGGAGTGGGCGCTGCGCGATTTCTGAGCGTTCCGGAGGCTCCCTGACCCCTTGAACGGCGCTGCGTCCTGCGCCAGGGTCTTCGGGTGAGGCGAAGCTCACCGCATGGACGAGACGACCCGCAGCGTTCGCGAGCTCTACGAGGCGTTCCCCTATCCGAGCGGGACGCCGAACCTCCGGGTGGGGTTCGACGTACGCTACCTCCTCTCGCTGGGCACGCTTCCGCGTCCCGCCGCGGCCACGATCGAGGTCCTGGACGCGGGGTGCGGGCGCGCACTCGGGCTGATCGGGGCGGCAGCAACGCAGAGCGACGTGCGCTTCACCGGGGTCGACATGAACCGCGTGGCCCTCGACGAGGCCAGAGCCGAAGCGTCCAGGCGCGGGCTCGAGAACATCCGGTTCCTCGAGGGTGACCTCGCTCGACTGGAAGCCGTCACCGGACTCGACCCTCCGCCGGGCGGCTACGACGTCGTGCACAGCTCCGGAGTCGTGCACCACATGCCGGATCCGGTCCACGGGCTCGCAGAGCTCGCGCGTGTGCTCGCACCCCACGGCGTATGTGCGCTCATGGTCTACGGCCACCGCGAACCGATCCGGCGTGTGGCCAGGATCCTGACGAGCCTCGCGCCGGCGGAGCTGCCGCTCGAACGGCGGCTCGAGCTCGGCCGAACACTGATCGAATCGTTGTGCGAGGAAGATCCCGAGTGTGCCGCATGGCGTGTCGCGCGTGACTGCGACGAGGTGGAGTTCGTCGATCGCTACCTGCACCCTTGCGAGCGCGCCTACGACGTCGACGAGCTCTTCGAGCTCGTGGAGAGGGCAAACCTCTCCTTCCTGCGCTGGGCGGAGCCGAACCTGTGGGAGCCGGACGTCCTCACGCGGGCGAACTTCAACGACCTGCTTTCCCGCGATCGGTATCGCATCGCCGAGTCCGTCAACCGGCCGGGCAAGCTGGAGCTCTACCTGGCTCGACCCGGGAACTCCCTGTGCCCGCCCCCGGACGTCACGTCGGTCGACGGTCTGACGTTCGCCGTTCATCCGGAGGCGACGTTCATCGTCGAGCGCCGCAGCCTCCGCGGCGCCGGCCGTCTCGAAGCCGTGTCCGTGCGCTTACGTGACGAGGAGCCCGACTCGCTCCCCCCCGGACCGCTCGCCACGGCGGCGGTGTTGTTCGCCGCTACGATCGAGCCCTTCCGCGGCGTGGATCTCGTCGAGCTCCTGGTCAGCGAGGGATACGAACGAGCAGTGGCCCAGGCGTCGATCCTGGAGTTGCTCCAAAGAGAGATGATCTACGCGCTGCCGCTCGACGTGGGGAGCGGATCTCTCCCGTGACACCACCCGGTACCGACCGACCCGGGTACGAGAGGATCACCCGAGCCCTCGTGGGGCTCCTGATGATCGGGACGTTCGGCTTCATGTGTCTCGGGAGCCTGTGGGGCTCACGGATTCCGCAGTACGGACTCCTCGCCCTCTTCGGCGAGGAGGCGAGCGCGACGATCGTCGACTCCGAGGTCGTTCACTACGCCAGCTTCCCCTACGACGGCGTCGTCCATTTGGTCGAGTTCCGCACCCTCGACGGAGAGCGCCGTCATTTCGAACGGTCGGGCGATTACGTCCCGGCGGGCCTGGGCGGTGTCTTCTCCGTCCACTACCTTCCGCTCTGGCCTTCGGTGGTCCTCATCGACGAGGAGCCGAGATTGAGCTTCCTGTCTCTCGGGTTCGGGATGTTCACCCTGGCCGTCTTCGCCGTCTTCCTCGCGGTCGGACGCCAGGAGGGTGAGCAGATGAACGTCTTCCTGCGCCCGGTGCTCTGGGTCGGCGACGCCATCGTCGCAGGCCTCGAGCGCCTCTGGACCCGATTCCGTGTCGACGACGTCGCCTAGGAGGAACCGCGCCCGACCCTGGGAGCCCGTTGAACAAGTCATCCGGCGGACTCCTAGCCCTCCTCGGCGGCCGACATCGAATCCGCTTCCACTCTTAGATGGACGCGAACGATGCCCTCCGCATCCGGAGCGAGGATCTCGCAGCGCGCGGTCCATGCGGTGTCGGCCGTCGGCTCGAGAGTCCACGCGAAGGTGTATCCGCCGACGCTCGTCGAGGTTTCGGGACCCGCCATGCCACGGAGCAGCGCTCGAAGCTCGTCCAGCGACTCCTCCGTGCTCTCGGTCGCGGAGAGTTGCCAGACCACGCGAGCGAGGTCGGGATCGACCTCCGCCTCCGTCATCGTCGCACCCTCCAGTGCGGAGCAGACCTCGAGCCGTCGGAGCATCGTCCGCAAGTGGACGTAGTAGGGGCGATAGCGCGAATACGCACCGCGGTCCGGCTGCCAGTCGTACTCCAGCTTGACCGCGAGGAGCTTTGCCGCTCCCGGCCCTTTCCAGCGGCTCACGACTTCCAGCGCTCCGTCGATGCCGCACGTGTATCCCCCGCTCGTCAGGATCCGATCCGAACCGACCACCCTGCGGTCCGTGCAGAGACGAAGCCCCGTCGGGCGCCCGAGCATCCTGGCGAGCGCGGTGGCGGTCGTGGTGACCTCCAGCCCGTCCAGGAGTCCGGCCTCTTCGAGCCAGGCGAGGCCGTTGCACACGGAGAGGACCATCTCGGTCTCGCCCGCACGCTCGCGGATCCAGTCCGCCGTCTCGCTGTCTCCGTAGACCTTGCCACCCGGGAGCACCAGCAGATCGACCGGTGGACAGTTCGCGAGCGTGTACTCCGGCACGACGACTAGCCCCTCGTCGGTTCTGAGCGGACCGGCGTCCTTCGCCACCGTGTGCAAGCGAGCTCCCGCCGCACCCAGCACTTCGAACGGACCACTGAAGTCGATCACCTGCACGCCCGGGAAGAGAAGGATGGCGACCGTCTTTCCGATCCGGAGCTTGTGTCGAAAGAAAGACTCGGGCCGCAGCGGAAGTCCGCAGCTCGCGCATGCCCCGTTCTCCGCGTGGGAGTCCGTGCTGCAGTACACCTCGCACAGGTAGCGCTCCTGCGCGTGAGTCGGATCGACGGCGCCGACCAGCCAGAGACAGACCAGGATCGGCAGGGACAGGTGGGGTCTCTTCATCATGCAGAAGCTCTCCAGCGTGCAGTTCGTGGCCCTCCCCAAGCTATCGATCCGGCGGCAGGAAGTAACGGTTTCGATTCGCGCAGCCCGTGTCAGCGTCCGGTGGCGAGCCGCAGCTCCGTCACGCGGACCAGAACGAGCTCGTGCTCCTCGGCGGCGCGCCGTTCCTCCTCGATCGCCATCACGCCGTCGGACAGCCGCCTCAGCGTCTCGCGACGCGAACCGCTGTCCGCGATGGGGTTCTCGAAGACCGCGACGTCGCCGGAAGGCGTACCGACCGACGTCCGGATCACGGTGTCGTCGGTGGAGAGCGAGTGGCTCTCCCAGACTCCGCGGCCCGGGACGAAACCGCGCACGCTCAGTCGTTCGCGCCACGCTTCGTCGTCCGGCGTCCGCGTCTCGAGCACGTCCAGCACGAGGCAGTCCTTGTCGAGCAGCTTGCAGCGCAGTCGAGCCTCGCTCTCCTCGCCGGAACCCGCATCGGTCTGGATTCCCTCCCAGCTCCCGAGCATCCAGTCCAGCTCGCGGGCGGCTTCGTGAGGACTGAGCTCTCCCTCCGTCCAGGCGATTTCGAGGAGCCGGTCCTGTGTGACCTCGCCCGCGGCGCGTGTGCGCGAGAACTCCATGATCCAGTCGGTCTTCCAGGTCACGCCGGCATCGCCGGACGTGGCGCTGTCCCAGCGCACCGAATCGGGGAGACCGTCCGAGAAGCTGTAGCGAGTCAGGCTCGAACCGCCGCCGGCGAAGAACTCGCCCCGCCCGTGTCGAAAGCGGCCGCGCAGCCTGCCGAAGGCGCCGTTTCCGTCCGTCGTCCAGAAGAGCAGCAGGTTCCAGTCGCGGCGAACCGGGTCGTAGGCACGCAGACTGAACCCGTTCATGAAGCTCCCGTGGAAGGGCCCCGCCCACTCCTCGAGGATCGCATTCCCGCCGCACACCGGCGTGATGCGCGCGCGGGCGACGTCTCCGTCCTTCCACGAACCGTCGGGCTGGAGATCCCGGTTCTGGACCGACCACTCGCCGATCCAGAAGTCGAACTGACGGCGCGGGTCGATCCGGACGGGCGCATCCTGGACGACGACGACGGCGAGCAAGAGGGCGAGCCACATGGAAGCCATCTTGCCACCGCCCGGAAGGCGGGTGCCCGATGCGCCGCCGAGTGGCTCGAACTCTTACACGTCGCTTTGTGGGATCGGCCTTGGCATGGATCGCTGGCTAGAGCTCCGCGTACTTCGGCTCCATGTACCGCGCGGTCGAGATCTGCCGGAGTCCCTGATCCTCTCCATTCTCGGTCAGCTTGACTCCGAAGAACGCGGGCTGCACATGGATGTAGGCGCGTTCTCCGGCCTCGACCTCGAAGGTCAGGGGCTTGGAGAAGAACACGAAGCCCGGCAGGAATCCGAACGCCCAGCCGAGGAGTCCCACCTCCAGCGTGTGCTGACCGGGCGACACCATGACGCGCGTGTAGCCGTTGTTCTTGATCGTGACGATCTTCTTCTTGTCCAGGAACAGTCGGAAGCTCGCGGCCTTGGCCATGAACTGGTCCGGGCGGTACACGTTGACGATGGCCTGGTCGCCCGTTGCCGGCATCGGTGCCGGCGTGAACACGGGGCCCGTGGCCGAACAACCGACGAGCACGAGAGCGGTAATCGAACCCAGGAATCGGGATGTCAGAGATCGCATCGTTCCCCCTCTTGGTAGGTGCGTTCCTCGTGGATCGCTTGCGACCCCCGAGGCTACGAGCAGCCTCTGACGAGGTCGTGCCGCCGGAGCGTATCACCTGCTGCGGGTCGCGCCAAAAATCGCGAGAACCGGGGATCAGCCGCCGCCGAGCCTCGCGCGGGCCGAGGCGACCCACTCCTCCGCCGCCTTCCAGCGCGGGTCGTGCGGCGCGACCCCCTTCCCGCGCCGAAGCGCGTCCTCGACCTCGGCGAGGTGCATCGCGGCCTCGGGCCAGCGGGACTCCTCGAGTGTCGAGCCTGCCAGGGACTGGTGAACGAGGAGCGTCAGGGCGAGCGGCGCGAAGTCGCCCGGGTAGAGCTCGCGAAACGCGCGCGCAACCTCGATCGCCCGGTCGCCGTCGTCGAGACCGAGAGCGGCCTTGGCCAGGACCTCGTGACCGAGCCGCGATCGATCGTCGAGCTCGATCGCTCTCTCCGCGCTCGCGAGGGCCTCGTCGTAGCGTCGGTCCGCGAGGTGCGCCATCGCCAGCACCTCGTGTCCGAGGGAAGACGCACCGAAGGTCGCGGTGAGCTCGAGGCCGAGCCCGAGCGCTTCCGCCACACGATCGAGTGACACGAGCGCCTGGATCTCCTTCGCTTTCCAGACCGGTCCGGGCTCGCGTCGGTCGAGCTCGCGCACGACGCGCAGGAGCTCCTCCCAGCGGCCCGCCTGCTGCAACTCGTCCGCGCCCGCCTTCCAGTAGAGGATCGAGCTCGTGACCGCTTCCAGGCGCGCCATCCAGGGATCGATCGTCAGCGTTCCGAGCTCCCGCGCACCGGAAGCGGAGAGACGAAAACGCTCGGCGTTGCGCGGGCGCCCGGCCGTTTCGTGCAGGCGAGCCAGCAAGAGGTGCACACGGCGTTGCCGGGGCCAGGACTCGAACGCGCGCTCGAGCAGGTCTTGCGCACGCTCGAGCGCTCCTTCGTCCAGCGCGAGGGAGGCGAGCTCCGTCAGCGCGAGCAATGAAGCGGGGTCGAGCCCGAGGAGCTCCTCCACCTGCTCCTTCATCTCGGTCGCACGGCCTAGCTCCCGCAGCGCTCGTGCACGACGCGCACGCGGCGCAATCGCGCGGGGATCGAGGCGCGCAGCCTCCGCGAAGAGCTCGACGGCCCGGTCCAGGTCCTCGGCGGCCTCCGCGAGATCGCCGCGATAGTGCGGCCACCATGGGACCTCCGGTTCCTCCCCGCTGGCCACGAGATAGCACGCCTCGGCCAGCTCGAACCGCCTGAGCCCGTGGAAGAACAGGCCCAGCTCGCCGTAGGCCGCGCCGCTCCTCTCGTCCGCGATCCGAGCCAGGGCCTTCGCGAACGCCTCGCAGCTTCCGCCCTCGACGGTGGAGAGCTCGGGGTCGGGCGCCGGCAAGCCGAGCGCGGCGAGGAAGCCGTTCAGCTCGGCGACGTCGAAGGAACAGAACAGTGCGCTCGACGGGTCCCTGTAGAACGTCGGCTCGGGAGCGACCGACGCGTCTCCTCCGCCGCAGGCCGTCGCCGTGAGCAGCAAGAGCACCCGACCTGCTGCGGCCAGCGAATTCATCACCTCGACTCCTCGTCGCGCACGACCAGCACCTGGTCCGCGGAAACGTCGTGCAGCTCTCGCGTGCGGCCGTCCGGGAAGCGCACGCGCACGCGCTCGACGAGGTCCACATCGCCGAGCCCGAAGTGCACGCGCGGATCGCGGGACGACAGGTAGCTCTCCTGGGCGCGGACCTCGGCGAGCCAGGTCCTTCCCGCCGCGTGCAGCTCGACGCGGCTGTTGAGCAGGTGGCGGCCCCTCTCATCGAGGACCGAGACGACGAGCCAGTGACGCCCTGCGGGAGCCTGGTTGAGGAGCAGGCGGGGCTCGCCGCCGTTGCGGCACACGACCAGGTCGACGTCGCCGTCGCCGTCGACGTCCCCGCGCGCGACGCCGCGCGCGACGTCCGCCTCGTGGTGCGCGCCGGCGTCGACGAAGCGCTCGCCGTCGAACCGGAGGAACGAGTCCGGCTCTGCGTACGGATCGTCTCCGCGCCTCTCCACCGGTATCGCGACGGCTCCGTTCGCGACGTACATATCGAGGAGGCCGTCGTGATCCTGATCGAAGCACGCGACTCCGAAGCCCGTGAACGGCCACAGCCAGGCACCGGCACCCCAGCGGCGCGACACGTCCCGGAACGACCCGTCCTCGAGGCGATAGAACACGTTGTCCTGCTCGCGAATGTTCGTCACGAACAGGTCGAGGTCGAGGTCCCCGTCGAAGTCATCGGACACGAGCCCCATGCCGGCGATCGCGCGACCGTCCCGGTCGTAGGCGAGGCCGAGGGCCGGGGCGACGTCCTCGAATCCGCCCTCACCGTCGTTCTTCCAGAGGAAGGCCGGGCTCTGGTCGTTGGCGACGAACACGTCGACGGCTCCGTCCAGGTCGAAGTCGGAGCACAGGACCGCCAGCCCGTATCCGGCGGCAGAGCCGACCCCCGACGCTGCGCTGACGTCCACGAAGCGGCCGTCGTCGTTGCGATACAGGCGATCGGAGGCGGGCCGGTAGGACGTCGGGTTGCAGTAGTCCCGCTCGTTCGTGACGACGTGGCGGCAGGCGTTCTCCGGGGAGCTCCTGTCGATGTAGCGGGCGACGTACAGGTCGAGGTCGCCGTCGAGGTCCGCGTCGAACCAGGCCGCGGACGACCCGAACCCGTCGTCGCCGAGACCGACGCGCTCGGTGACGTCGTGGAAAGACTCGCCTTCGCCGTTCTGCAGGAGCAGGTCGGGGCCGACACACGTCAAGTAGAGGTCGGTCCAGCCGTCCCCGTCGTAGTCCGCCGCCGCGCAGCCCATCCCGTGGTCCGAAGCGGTCGCCTCGATCCGCGCCGTGCGATCGGTGAGGCGCCCGTCGCCCGCGTTCTCGTACAGGCGGAAGCCGCCGCTCGCTTCGCCGTGCACGAGGAAGAGGTCGAGGTCCTCGTCACCGTCGGCGTCGAAGAGCGCGACCCCGCCGCTCATGATCTCTTCCAGTCGGAACGTGCCGTCGGAGCCGCGTCGGTGACGGAACTCGATACCGGCCTCGACGCTCCGCTCGAGGAAGGGCGGTGGGGAGGACGGCGGGTCGAGCTCCGCCTCCACGACCACCGTCTCGTTCGAACCGCCGCACGCGAGCGTCGCGGTCGCTCCGAGTATCGCCAAGGCGCGCCCCGACATGGACGGGATGATACCCGTCGGTCGCGCACCGTGAGCTCGGCTACCGCACCTACTCGCCCAGGGAACCGAGCATCACGCCGTAGAGGCCCACGAGGTCGGGAATCCCGTCGAGGTCCATGTCTGCCACCTCGTCGATGTCGTCGAATCGGTACACGTGCGGCGGAGCAGCGAACGTCAGGTCGCCGTTCCCCATGAGCAACTCGACGACCGTACGGCCCTGGAAGTTCGGCGTCACGCGGGTGCCGGGGCGAGCGACGTCCACGTGGCCGTCGCCGTCGAAGTCGGCAGGGAGGAAGTAGCTGTTCTGTTC
>JAJDET010000179.1 GCA_029259655.1 Planctomycetota bacterium | reverse complement strand
TCGAGCAGGAGCGCCTCGGCGCGTTCCAGGTCGAAGGGGATCGGCTCGACGTCCTCGTCGTAGTTCGGCGAGAAGCAGTACCACTGCGCGGTGACACGCTTCCCCATCCCGTTCCCGATGGTGGCGATGAACCGGTCCCAGTCGAAGGCGTGGGCGAGCGCGGTGCGCACGCGGACGTCCTCGAAGAGCGGGCGCCGCATGTTCCACGCGACGTAATTCATCTGCGGCGTGTAGTAGACGCCCTTCTCGAAGCGCTCGACGAAGTCCTCCTGCGAGCAGAACTCGCCCAGGAAGTCCCGCGAGCGCAGTCGCCCGAAGAAGTCGAACTCGCCGGCCAGGAGCGCCTGTCGTGCCGCGCCGTCGTCCGAGACGATCCGCCAGCGGATCGCGTCGACGAACCCCGCCTGCTCCGCGTCGAAGTAGTCGTCGAAGCGCACGGCGTCGACGTGCTGGTCGGTCATCTCGACGACCTTGTAGGGCCCCAGTCCGATCCAGCGGGAGTTCGCGCGGTGCGCGTTGATGTACGAGCCCCGGCGCTCCGGCGTCGCATCCGGGTCGAAGTCCCGGTTGTCGAAGTCGGAGAGGTCGAACACGTGGGACGGCAGGATCGTGAAGTCGTCTTCGAAGGTCTCGAGGGCCAGGAAGAAGCTCTTCTCGAAGAACACGCGCACCGTGTGCTCGTCGACGGCCTCGAAGTGGTGCAGCCGCTCGAAACGATAGCGGGCGTGGTCGGACCGGACGGTCGGATCGAGATAGGTCTCGATCGAGAAGATCACGTCGCTCGCGTCGAAGGGATGCCCGTCGTGCCAGAGGACGTCGTCGCGCAGGTGAAACGTGATGGCGGCGCCCGGCTCGAAGCGTTGCGCGGCGCTGGCCGGGATGCGCTCCTCGGAGGAGTCCGTGACGATGATGACCTCGTCGCCCCTGCGGGTCACGTCGCCGATGAGGATGTTCTCCGTTCCCTCTCCCCACCCACCCGCGAGCACGACGATGTCGTCGACCTCGATCTCGTGTGCGAGCGAGGGCTCGAGCTCCCAGGTCTCCCAGTCGCGCTCGACGAGCCGTGCGTGGATCTCCTCCAGGATGCGGCGTGCCTGCGCCGAGCTCTGGAGGACGGTGTTGAGGTGGTCGAGCCGCGTCGGGACGTGGATCACGACGCGACCGCCCGGGACGGGCTTCGGCTCGACGAATCTGCCGCTGCGGAAATCGTCCGGCGGGACGCGGCCGGGGCCGCCCGGGTGCGTCTCCCCGTCCAGGAGGAGCCCGAGGGCCGCCAGCCCGAGGCCCAGCCCGAAGGCCGGGAGGATGGAGCGTGCGGGGATCATCGCGTCGGGGGTCGTACACCGCCCGGAAGGCGGAGGCTACACCGGGCGCACCGGGCCTTCGATCGCGGCCGGACGAAGGCCCGCAGGGCGGCCGCAGGGTGCCACCCAACCCCTTGTTCCGACGATGGTTGTGACGACCCGTGCTGTCGCTACCATCCGGCCGATGGCTTCCCCGGAGACCGGCGCGTGAGCCGCAATTCCCTCTTTCGCCGGACGCTGCTCTTCGCGCTCGGGGCCCTGGTGCTCGTTCCGGTGCTGCGCATCGCGGCGGCGGCCCGGATCGTGCCGGCCGAGCTCACCTTCAACAACGGGGCGGAGGTCACGACGCTCGATCCCGCGACGGTCACGGGCGTCCCCGAGGGCCGCGTCGTGCGAGCGCTCTTCGAGGGGCTCTACGTGAAGCACCCGCGCACGCTCGAGCCGCTGCCCGCCGTCGCCACCGGATACGAGCTCTCCGAGGACGGTCGCACCTACACGTTCCACCTCCGCGAGGACGCCCGCTGGACGAACGGCGACCCCGTGACCGCGCACGACTTCGTGTTCAGCTGGGAGCGGTTGCTCAACCCCGAGACAGCGGCGGAGTACGCCTACCAGCTGTGGTACGTGAAGGGCGCGCGCGAGTACTCGGGGCTCTCGGACGATCGGCTCTACGCGCCGGCCGGCGCGTGGGTGGAGCGGCTCGGTCCCGGCCGCGTGCGCGTGGGTGCGACGAGCAGCGCGCTCGTGGACGACGTGACGCGCGTGGTTCCCGGACGGGTCGTCTCGATGAACCCGAGCGCGGATGCAACCGACGAGTCCGACTGGATCGCCGAGCTCGACGTCGAACGGGAAAGCGTGGAGGCGCTGCTCGAATCGGGCGCGCTGCTCGACGCCGCGACCTATCGCCGTGACGTCTTCTGGCCGCGCGAGGTCGGAATCCGGGCCGAGAGCGCACGCGAGCTCGTGGTCGAGCTCACGGATCCGACGCCGTACTTTCTCCAGCTCACGAGCTTCTACCCGCTCTTCCCCGTCAACCGGAAGAACCTCGAGGACGCGCGCGCGCGCTGGCCGGACTCGTGGCAGCTCGAGTGGGTACGGCCGGAGAACATCGTCACGAACGGACCATTCCGCATGACCGAGCGGCGCGTCAACGACCGTATTCGCCTGGTGAAGGCCGGGACCTACTGGGACGCGAGCTCCGTCGCGCTCGACTCGATCGACGTCCTGGCCGTCGAGAACTACTCGACGATGCTCAACATGTACCTGATGGGCGAGGTGGCCTGGATCGACCGCATCTCGACGAACCAGGTGCACCGGTTGATCGAACGCGAGGACTTCCAGCCGGTCCCCTACGTCGGCACCTACTTCTACCGGGTCAACACGACGAGGCCGCCGTTCGACGACGTCCGCGTGCGTCGCGCGCTCGCGCTCTCGATCGACCGCCGCGCGATCTGCGAGAAGATCCTCAAGGCCGGGCAGGAACCCTCCTGGTCGCTGGTTCCGCCGGGAATGGCGGGCTACGCCATGAACGAGCTCTCGCACGCGCCCGTCGGGGACGACCTCTCCGCTTACGAGGCCGCGTTCGCGAAGGACCTCGAGCGGGCGAAGGAGCTCCTGGCGGAGGCCGGTTTCGGGCCGGGCGGTGCGGAGCTCCCGACCTTCGAGATCCACTACAACACGGCCGAGGCCCACCGCGACATCGCGGAGGTGGTGGCGGCCGGGTGGAAGAAGCACCTCGGGCTCGATGCGCGGCTCCTGAACCAGGAGTGGAAGGTCTACCTGGCGACGCAGCGCACGCTCGGCTACGAGGTCTCGCGTTCCGCCTGGATCGGGGACTACGTCGATCCGAACACGTTCCTCGACCTGTTCGTGACGGGCGGCGAGAACAACCGGACGGGTTGGGGGAACGCGGAGTACGACGACCTGGTGAGGCGGGCTGCGGCGGAGCTCGACCCCGCCCTCCGCAACGCGCTCCTGGGTCGCGCCGAGGAGATCCTGATGGGCGAGCTCCCGATCCTCCCGATCTACTTCTACGTGACGCAGTCGATGTTCAACCCGCGCCTCGGCGGGTTCCACAACAACATCCTCGACGAGCACTTCCCCAAGTTCTGGTACTGGCGGAGCGACGAGGAGCTCGCGGCGAAACGCGCGCGTCAGCCGGTCGGGTGGGAGGTCGTGCCGGCACCGGGCCCGCGCGAGGGGAAGTACGCCGCGAACCACGAACCGGGTCGCTGGGACGAGCGGTGACGGGGTGCCTCGCGGTCGCGGTGCCTCGCGGTCGCGTTGCCTCGCGGTCGCGTTGCCTCGCGGTCGCGCGTCGTACACGGCGTGACGAGGTCGGACGCTGGCGGTGAGTCGTGCGCGCCTCTCCCCGCAGTGCCGTACTCTCCGCGCACCGGCGGATGCCGGCGCGCGCGAGGAAGGCGCTTCAGCGCCGGTCCCTCGTGAGCCGACCGCCCTAGGCGGTGTCGGCGTGTTCCATGAGGTTTCTTCCGCCCGCCGGGAGGCATCGCCGCGGGTACCGCGGCTTCACCGGTGTGGGGTCGGGGTGCCCTCGGACGGGCTGCTTTCCACGGGTTGCGGGTGTCGGGGGGTCGGAATGCCTTCGCGATGCTTGCGCGGGCTGCGCCGCGCAAGCGAGGCGTCGGGAGGCGACGACACGTGCGGGACGTCGGTGCGGGACGTCGC
Organism: Planctomycetota bacterium; assembly: GCA_029259655.1. GTDB lineage: Bacteria > Planctomycetota > UBA1135 > UBA1135 > OFTM220. Next base: position 18 of record JAJDET010000179.1, on the reverse strand, counting down.
AATGCGCACTCGCTCGCG
>JAJDET010000178.1 GCA_029259655.1 Planctomycetota bacterium | reverse complement strand
CGGGAGGCATCGCCGCGGGTACCGCGGCTTCATAGGTGTGGGGTCGGGGTGCTCGCGGACGGGTAGCTTTCCACGGGTTGCGGGTGTCGGGGGGTCGGAATGCCTTCGCGATGCTTGCGCGGGCTGCGCCGCGCAAGCGAGACGTCGGGAGGCGACGACACGTGGAGGACGTCGGTGGGGGACGTCGCAATGCGTACTCGCTCGCGGGCTTCGCCCGGCGAGCATCGCGTGACTGGGGGCCGAAGCGCAGGCGGCTCGTCACCCCTGGTGCGATACGCGACTACGGGCACCACGGCACTCCGCCGAGGATGCGCCGGTACCCGGCGCGATGCCTCCGGCGGGCGGAAGAAACCTGATGGCACACGCCGACACCGCCTAGGGCGGTCGGCTCACGAGGGACCGGCGCTGAGGCGCCTTCCTCGCGCGCGCCGGCAGCCGCCGGTGCGCGGAGAGTACGGCACTGCGGGGTGGAACCGCGCACGACTCACTGCGGGCGTGCGAGCTCGTCACGCCGCGACGCGCCCGACTACCGGACGCCGATCTCCCAGTCGAGCCCCTGACCCCGGCTGCCCGACAGCCAGATCTCGCCGAACTCGCCGGCGTACGGCGCCCAGTCCGCCCACGGCGTCGACATACGCGGTTCGGGATCGGACACCCGCGAGTAGAAGTCCCAGCGTTCGACGAGGCCGGTATCGTCGGCGACGAACACCACGTAGCGGTTCTGCGGCGTCAGGCCCACGTGCTCGAACGTGAGCTCGAGCAGCTCCGCACCGCGACCGTCCTCGAGCTCGCCGCGGCCGACGTGGCGCAGCAAGACGCCGGGGTCCAGCAGCTTGTAGGGCATGAACATCCAGTAGGAGTCGTTGACCCACGCCCCCCAGCCGCGCTCGAGCCACTCGGCGCGATCGACGGCGTCCGTGACCGGCTCTCCCGCGAGCACCACGCTCCCCTCCCGCGTGTGGAGGTTCATCTGGATCGTCCAGTCGTTCGTGGGATCCTCGATCCGCAAGTCCCCCGTGTGCTTGTCCCACTCGTGGCGCCGGCCGCCGAAGAAGGTCCAGGAGAGGTGGCGGGCTCCGTCCCAGGCCTCCCGACCGCCGAGCCGTTCGAGAACGCGCTCGGCGAGCTCGATGGCCTTCGCGTTCTCGGGGGGGGGGGTGGCGGGCGGGGCGGCCTGGCAGGCCGCCAGCAGGAGCAGGGGGAGTGTCCGTGTCCAATCCATGGGGCACCTCGATGGGGGGCGGGCAGCCTACACCCGGAGATTCGCCAACAGCCCTGCGACGCGCGCCGTTTTCTCGTCTATTAGGGAAGGAACCCGGACGACGGGCAACCTGGGGATGAAGGAGGAAGGGGCATGTTCGCTACCGCGCTCTTGTTGGCCGGCACGCTCGCCGCGAGTGGACCCGGCATTCGAGTCACGTTCGAGGGGGGGACCCTGGATTCGGGCTGGCAGCTCGGCGGCTGGGGCTACGAGGAGGGCTATCGCGCCGACGTGACGAGCGCGACACCCCACTCGGGACACTACTCCCTCGAGCTCCGGTTCGAGGGCGAGGGGGAGCCCGCCGGGAGCGGCAAGCTCTTCTTCGTCGCCGATGCCGCGGCCTACAAGAACAAGCGCGTGACGTTCCGCGCGGCGCTGCGCGTCCTCGACGGTGACTCGAGCGCCCGATTGCTCCTCTTCGGCGAGACGAAGTCCGGGGACCGCCGCCTCGTGGCGGGGCACGTCGCACAACCCGTTCGCAGCTCCGAGTGGCGTGTCTTCGAGGTCCGGGGCGACGTCGGGTCTCACGTCGCGAAGCTCGAGCTCGCCGTGAGCCACCGTGGCCGGGGCCGCGTGCTCGTCGACGACATCGAGCTCGAGGTCACGGGCGACATTCCCGAGGCCAAGGGCCTGCCGCCGGCGAAGCTCGAGGACCGCGACGTCCTGAACCTGTCGATCCTGGCGAAGCTCGTCGGCTACCTGCGCTACTACCACCCATCGGACCAGGCCGTCGCGGCGGACTGGGACTCCCTGACGCGGTCCGCCGTCGCGGCGATCGACGGGATCGACGGCTCGCTGGAGCTCTCGAGCGTTCTTCAGGCGCACTTCGCAGGAGTCGCGCCGACGCTTCGGCTGTTCGCGAAGAAGCACCGACCCGACAAGGCCTCGGACTGGCTCGACGAACCCGACGAGTCCGACGGAGAGCGCTTCGTCGTGCGCTGGGTACACCGGGGCGTCGGAACCGGAGAGGAGTCCGACCTCTTCTCTTCCGAGCGTGAGCGCCTGCTCTTCGAAGGGCGCGTGCCGCGCGGGTTCGCGCGCCCACACAAGCCGGGAGACTTCGACCTCGGCGGGGCGGCGATGGCGCGGATACCCACGACGCTCTACGCCGACGAGGCCGGGACCCTTCCGCACGCCGACTCCGGCGAGGACGCGCGAGCCGTCGAGGCCGCGGCGATCCTCTCCTCGGACGACCGCGCGACCCGCATCGCCGCGGTGCTACTGGCCTGGGGAGCGCTCCAGCACTTCGCGCCGCTCCTCGAGGGCGTCGCGGGAGACGACTGGGAAACGGCGCTCGACGCGGCGATCCGGCAGGCGGCGGCGGAGGAGGACGAGGAGGGGCTCCTCGAGGCCCTGCGCCATCTCGTCGTGCAGCTCTACGACGGCCAGGCGAGCGTCTATCACAGGAGCGACTGGAAGGAGACGCACATCCCGATCTCCTGGGACTGGATCGGCGAACAGCTAGTCATCACCTCTATCGCGGACGACGAGCGCAGTCAGATCGGCCTGGGGCCCGGCGACGTCGTCCTGAGGATCGGGAAGAGCTCGGCCGAGGAGGCGTTCGTCGAGGCGTCGCAGTCCTTCTCGGGCTCGACGACGCAGCGCATTCGCCACCGCGCGCTCGAGGCGATGCTTCGCCGGCGCCGCATGGAGCCGGTGAAGATGAAGATCAACGCGGCGAACGGACGGAAGTTCGACATCGGGTACGAGGATCCCTTCTCGCGAGCCCGGCTCCTCGAAGCTCGTCCCGAGCCCTACGCGGAGGTCGCGCCCGGGATCCGCTACGTGGACCTGTCGCGCGTGCGCGAGACGCGGCTCGGCGAGATGCTGGCCGAGATCGAGGGCGCTGCCGGCATCGTCTTCGACGTGCGCGGAGGTATCCACGACCTCTCGCGCGGAGCGCTGATCGCCCACCTCATCGGAGAGTCGGTCGACGACGCGACCGAGCGAGTCCCCGTGAGCACGCGGCCCGATCGCGAGAAGCTCGACTGGGAGGAGCTCGAGGGCGAGATCCAGCCCGCGGAGCCGCGGATCGAGGCGAAGCTCGCGTTCCTCGCGGACGGCGGCGTGGTGGGGGAGGCCGAGGCCCTGCTCGCGCTCGTTCGCGCCCACGGCCTGGGCCAGATCGTCGGGATGCCGACCGGCGGCACCATCGGATCGGTGAACTCCGTGCGCCTGCCCGGGGAGTACCGCCTGGAGTGGACTGCGACGGACATGGAGCTCCCGAAGGGGGAGCGACTGAACGGGGTCGGGGTCGAGCCGACGGTGCTCGTCGAGCGGACGCTGGCGGGGGCTCGGGCCGGGACGGACGAGGTCCTGGTGCGGGCGGTGGCGGTGCTGAGGGAATAAGGGCGGGGGGCCGTGCCTGGCTCGCAACCGGTCGTGGGGTGAGAGCGACGATCGGGCACGGGCACGGGCACGGGCACGTTGGGAAATGTGGTGATCGGGTTACTGAGGGGTCTAGACTGAAATCGACATGTCGACCTCACAGACCACGCTCGTCGGCCAGACTCTCAAGAACCGGTACAGGGTCGAGGAGCCGCTCGGAGCCGGCGGAATGGGCGCCGTCTTCCTCGGGGTCGACGAGGACCTCTCGCGCCCGATCGTCGTCAAGGTTCCGCACGCGACGTTCCTGACACAGCCCGGGTTCCTGATCCGGTTCCAGAAGGAGATCGGGAACCTGCTCGCGCTCGAGCACAAGAACGTCGTGAAGGTGCTCGACGCCGGGACGACCGAGCAGGAGGTGCCCTACCTCGTGCTGCAGTTCTTGCGCGGCGGCAACCTCGAGGACCGTCTCGCCCAGAAGGTCACTTCCGAGGAGGTGCTCGAGTGGCTGCCGCAGATCGCGGAGGCGCTCGACTTCATCCACGCGCGCGGCTACGTCCATCGCGACATCAAGCCGGCGAACATCCTCTTCGACGACCAGGGGCACCCCTACGTCGCGGACTTCGGCATCACGAAAGCGCTCGGCGACGAGAACACGATGGTGACGGCGCCGGGCTACACGCCCGGGACGCCGAACTACATGGCACCGGAGGCGGAGAGCGTGAACCCGCTCACCGGTGCCTACGATCAGTACGCGCTGGCGGTCGTCGTCTACCAGGCGCTCTCCGAGGCGATCCCGCACCAGGGGACGACGCCCTACGAGATCCTGAACGCGAAGAAGACGCAGAAGCCCGTCCCGCTCACGAAGGCGGCGCCGCACGTTCCCCAGGAGATCTCGCGGGCCGTGATGGTGGCGCTCGAGAAGGAGCCGCGCGATCGCTACGGCTCCTGCCAGGCCTTCGCCATGGCCTTCGAGCAGGCGCACAAGCAGACCACCCAGAAGACGAGTGCAGGTGCGACTTCGCGGCTGTTCCTGGTCGCGGCGGCCGTCGTCGTCCTGGGGGCGGGGATCTTCGCGTGGTTCGCGCTCGGAGGGGGAGGCGCGGACGCGGACACGAAGACCGACACGGGCAGCAGCGCGGTCGTCGACGGCGGAGCGGATCCGACCCAGGGCCGCGAGAACCCGACGATCGCGGGGCTGACGCCCACGCCGCCGGCTTCCGGCCGGGAAGCGGACGGCGGCGGAGACGGTGAGCCGGCCACGCCCACGAGCGACGGGGGCGAACCGGAGACCGTCGAACCGGTGAAAACCGGACAGCCTCCGCCCGTCGAAGCGCTCGCCGTCGTTCCCTGGGCGTCCCTGAAGGACTCTCTGCGCATCGGGATCGAGGTCGACGTCGACGTGGCGACGAGCACCGACGCGACCGTGGACCGGGACGCGCTCGCGCGCCACGCGAAGTCGCGCTGGTCGACGGCGCTGGCCTCCGAGGGCCTCTCGATCGAGGAGAGCGAGGACCCGGACCTCGTGATCCGTGCGCAGTACTCGCTGAAGGCGAACGAGATGTTCGGGACCTGGATGGGGCTCGGCGATGCCTCGATCCGCGTCCTCGCCGACGGCGTCCAGGTCACGGGCTGGGACGACTCGGTGGGGCCCGGCGACTCCCGGAAGGCCCCCGGGTCGTCGGCCTCCGGCGCCGCGAGTGACGTCCTCGCAAACCTCGTTCGCTCCAACGCCGAGGATCTCGTCCAGCGCGAGGCCGAGAAACGGGGTTTCCTCGAGAGCAGCGTCTCGATCACGCTTCCCGAGGGAGTCGACGCCGAGATGGTGCGACGCACGCTGGAACGCGCGAAGGGCGTGAGCGAGGCGACGACGGACGGCGGCGTCGTCTCCGTCGAGGTGCGCCGCGGGAGCCTGCGAGAGATCGCGCGCCACCTCGAGTCGATCACGCTGGGCGCAGGGCGGGAGTTCGAGGTCGCGAGCTGGGACGCCCGGGAGCGGCGGCTCGTGCTGCGATTCGTGTCGGAGTAGGGACGAGAAGGCCTGGAACGACTTCCAGAGCCGGGTTTTTCCTTGGTCCGCCCCTCGCGGCCCCCCAGACTCCGACGAACCCACCGACACGTCGTGTCGAAAGGAGGAGGAATGCAAACGCACCCGAGCCGGCGACGACTGCCTCTGGCAGCCTTCTGCGCCAGCCTGCTGCTCTTCACGGGCTGCATCGTGCAGCCGATGACGATCAAGCCCTCGTCGAAACCGCTACCGGAGAGCTACTCGGTCGTGGGCCACGCGAAGGCCTCGTCGTGGAGCTTCTTCATGTTCTTCCTCGGCTTCATCCCCATCGGCTGGGGGCCGCCGGATCCCGCCGGGGAGGCGCGCGACCTCGCCATCGCGAATGCGGGCGCAGACGCGCTCGTCGACGTCACCGGCGACGTGCGGACCTGGTTCATCCCGATCCCGCTCTTCTCCATGACCCTGTTCCAGTCCGAAGTGGAAGGGGAAGCCGTCCAGTTCAATGAGTAGCCGTCTCGGGATCCAAAAGGGGAACCAGCCCATGAAGTCCGCCTTTCAGACTCTCTCGCTCGCCCTCGCCGCTCTGTGCCTCACGGGTTGCATCACGTCGCCCGTGTCCATCTCGCCCTCGAGCATTCCGCTCAATCGTGGCGAGTACACCGTCGTCCAGGAAGACGTCCACGGCCGTGCGTTCGGTCTGTACATCTTCGGATGGCCGATCTCCGAGATGCGCCAGATGGCCAAGGCTCGCGACCGCGCGACCGACAGTGCGGGCGCCGATGCACTCGTCGACATCACCTGCGACTACAGCATCATCAACCTGATGTTGCTCCAGTTCACCTGGACGACCGTCCGCGGCGACGCGGTCCAGCTCAACGAGTAGGGGGCACGGACATGCGAAACCTCGCGAAACTGCTGGCGCTCTGCGCCCTCTCCCTGACGAGCTGCATGTCGGTGGGAGTCGACCTGGCACCGAGCACGACGCCGCTCAGGGACGGGGAGTACACCGAGCTCGCGGACATGTCCGAGGGCACGTCCTGGGGCGCGATGATCTGGTTCATTCCCGCGTCCGAGGGCGCGGTGACCAAGAGTGCGCGCGACCGGGCGATCGAGAACGGCGGAGCGGACGCACTCGTCAACGTGTCCTGCAGCACGACGATCTACTTCCTGCCGTTCGTCACTCTGTTCAAGACGATCGTGCGCGGGACACCCGTCGCCATCAACGAGTAGCACGAACGTGGGCCTCGGAGAACGCCGATGAAACTCCGGATTCTCGAGGGCCCGGCCCTCGTTCTCGTCGTTCTCATGGTGGGAGCCTGCGCGACGACTCAGTCGCTGTCCGGCGGCCACACGCCGTCATCCATCGCGGATGATTACCGGGTCGGCGCCGTCGAGCCCCTGGGGTTCGCGGCCGACCTGGACATCAGCGCTCGGGACACACTCTCGGCCTCGGATCCCGGCGTGCTCTCGAGTCGGGTCTACCAGTACCCGATGCGGGAAATCCTCGAGGGCGCGTTCGGCGACTACTTCGTCCCGTCCTTGTTCTCCGTCCCCTTCGAGGGCGAGGTCGCCGCGGCGTTCCGGGTGGAAGTGACCCTGAAGCGTTCGAGCATCGACCTGCGCGGACAGACGGCGAACGCGAGCCTCACGGTCGAGGTCCGCATCCTCGGGCCCGAGTTCAAGGAAGAGCTCTACCGCGAGCAGATCCGGACCAGTGCGTCGAGCCCATTTGACGGCCGCAGCGTTCCGGACGCGATCTGGGAGGCCGTGTACGACGCCGCTCAGGAGGCACTGTTCCAGGCGGCACAGGATCCACGCCTCGCGAACTACCGTCTGGAAGAGCCGCTCTACGAGCTCGCGAACGAGGGACCGAGCTGGGTCATCGGCGTGCTCCCGTTCGAAGCGGCCGAGCGCAAGGCCGGGCTCGACCGCAACACGACGTCGCTCATCTCGGGCAAGGTCTTCGATGACCTCGCGCGAACCGATCGGATCACGGTACTCGAGCAGGAGCGGCTCGAGTCCCTGATGGACGAGCAGCGCTTCCAGCAGTCGGGCTTCACCCAGGACGTGGTCGCCCAGCTGGGCAAGGCGCTCGGCGCGCGGTTCATGATCTTCGGCGAGGTCTCCTACCACGCCAACCAGTACACGATCACGTTCCGCATGGTCGACGTGGAGACACGCCGCATCCTCGCGTCCCCGACGAAGTTCACGCCCAAGGCGGCCCCGAGGCAGCTCCTGCGGTTGACGCGCAGCGCGGTCAACGAGTTGCTCGAGCGCCTGGACGGAATGTAGCGCCGCTACCGCATTCGCGAGCGGACCGCGAGCGGCACGAGGTCCGCGAGCTCCGGATCTCCCACGAGGAGCTCGCAGTCGTCCAGGAGGCTCTCGGCCACGACACCCTCCGGGAGGAAGCGCCGCTCGAGGAGCTCCAGCTCGTGGTGAACGAACACCGGCTTCGCACCGGGCTCCCTCGCGACGACGCGCACCGCGAACCAGGAGCCCACGTCCTCGAAGGGCCCGGACCACCCGCCCGGTTCGAGCCCTCGCGCCCGGCGCCACTTCTCGAAGCCGAGCTCCCGCGGGAGCCCCGCGAAGATCGTCGGTGCCGGAGCGTCGGAGGCCTCGCCCAGAACGAGCGCGAGGTCACGCTCGAGCTCGGTGCGCGCGAGCGCGGACTCCTCCGGGTAGGCGCTCCCCGCCGCGGCTCGGGGAAAGAGATGCGTGACGAGCGCCTCGCGGCGCAGGGCGCGCGACGTCCAGGCGGGATTCACTTCGCCCAGCGCGCCGGCGACCGCCTCCACCTCGGAGACTTCGATCTCCCGCCCGCACACGACCAGCGCTGGCTCTGCGCCGACGGTCGGCGCAGGAGCTCCGCCGCACGCCGCCGCCGAGAGCGCGATCCCGGCGAGCAGACGACGAGCGCTCCTGCTCACGCCTCCTGGCGCGCGTCGAAGTGCGACAGGAACGCGAGCGCGCGCTCCACGACGAACCGGTAGGTCTCGGCGATGTTCTCGCCGACCGCCGCGATGCCGTTCTGGACGACCGTCGGCCCGAAGCTCCCCTGGTTCTCGACGTACACCGAACGCGGATCCGAATTGAACGACTCGATGCGCAGCGAGTGCGCATTGGGCTCGCCCTGCCCCGGCGGGAACACCATGCGGATGCCGTAGAGGTGAGGCTCGCGGCCGAAGTCCGCAGTCTCGGCGTCGAAGCCGAACATGCCGGCCTTGAGGAACTGGCGGCTGTCCTTGAAGTTGCGCGGGTTCACGAGCGTGCGGATGGTCACCTGCTGCGCGGTGAAGAGCTGGATGGGTATGAGGTCGATCACGTCCTCGACGACCGTCGACACACGCTGCACGAACTCGTCCACCGTGAGGCCCGTGAGCTCCTCGCGGAATCGCAGTCGATCCGCGGTGAACGTGACGGAGGAGTGCGCCCCGGGCGCGTTGACGGGATTCGAGAGCACCGCGCCCTCCGGCGTCACGTTGAAGCTCTTGTAGACCGGCTCGCTGGCCTCGAACTGGGCGTTGTGCAGCCGCTGGATCGGACGTGGATCCGGAGTCAGGGGCGGATGCATCAGATCCGTGAGAAACGCGATCGTCCGGGGCGTGTAGTGCATGACGCGGAGCGCCATTGTAGCCCGGATCGAGGGCGCGACGGGCCGGGGCTGCGCCTCGCCAGGACCTCCAGGGGGCGGGCGGGATGCGCTCCCGGGCGCATGCCACTAAGATGCTCGGCCTTCCTTCGGGTTTGCCGCCTTTTTTCCGATCTCACCCTCCGGTCTGCCCGTCGTAGGGGACGCCTACCCCTTATCCACGCTCCAGCCATGATCTCCCTCCGCAATCTCACCGCTCTCTCGCCCGTCATCCTCGCTTGCTCCGCACTGGCCGCTCCCGCGATCGGGAGCGACGACCGCATCACCGAGATCGTCGTCAACGGCGAGGTCATCTCGGGACAGGCCATCCTCCGGGAGATGGTCTATCGGATCGGGAGCCGTGAGCTCGAGTCGCGCAAGCTCGAGATCTTCATCCAGAAGGAGCTCGAGCGCCGTGAGCTCGCCGCGTCCGACTTCGTGAGCGACGAGGAGGTCGAGGAGCTCTTCGAGCGGCAGCTCGCCCAGATCGACGAGGAGTACAAGGGGAAGGTCTCCCAGGAGACCGTGCTCAAGACCAACCGCCTCTCGGTCGGCTCCGTCCGCAAGAGCACGAAGCTCTCGCTCCTGTTCAACCGAGTGTTCCTTCCGGACAACCCGAGTGAGTGGCCCGACATCTCCCGCTCGGCCCTCATCGATACGATGGACGACGAGCAGGGCGAGCTCTTCTTCGACAAGATGCAGGAGGGCTACCAGCTGCGGCAGTCGCAGGGTGAGACCACTGACTCCTCGCAAGGTCAGATGATGTTCAACGCGTTCCTGCGCCAGCCGATCATCGCTGCGCTCGCGGAGCAGGCGCAAATCCTGACCCCGTCGGACGGAATCCCGGACCGGCTCGCGATGACCGTGTACGACGTCGAGGTCACGACCGACGAGATGTTCGAACGCATCAAGGCGAACGCAGCGATCCCCGCCATCGAGTGGGAGCGCACGCGCATGTGGCTCGCCAAGATGACCGCCGTGCGGCAGGACCTCCAGGCCCGCGGGCACTACCTCGACGACGAGCGGTTCGGCAGGATCTGGGCCGATCTCGAGGCGCAGTACGCGGGCTCCATCGTTCCGATCGAACAGCTCGCCATGGGCATCAAGCGTTTCCCGTCGCTCGACTCCTACCGCTTGTTCGAGCGCGCTCTGAAGTCCTACGAGCGCTCCATTGCCGACGAGATCACGGATGCAGACCTCTCCGGACACCTCTACCGCGCGACACGCCTCCTGGGTCTGGAACAGGTCGACCTCGACGTGATCCTGTTGTCGGCGTACGGGTTCGAGGCCGGTGAGTGGATCGAGGACGGCTGGGAGAAGGCTCGTAGTCGCGCGACCGAGGTTGCCCGCAAGCTGGGCGACGGTGAGGACTGGGACGTGCTGCTCGAGCAGTACTCGGACTTCTGGGACCCGCCGGTCCCCGCCTCGAAACAGGGACAGCAAGGAACGACCACGATGATGCGCAGGAAGGGCCGGCTCGGGTTCCGCAACCGGAACACGCTCATGCCCTTGCTGGACGAGAGCGCGTACATCTGCTTCCTGGCCGGACACTCCGTCACCGACACGGTCTTCTTCGAGCAGGAGGTCGACACGGTCGCCGGGCCCTACCGCGGGCCCTACGGGTACTACATCACACGCGTGAACGCCCGGAAGCCGCCCACGAAGGCCTTCGGCCTCGACGACCCGATCCAGCGCAAGAGCGTGCGGCAGGACTACGTCGACGTTCGGTTCGCGGAGTACGCCTCCGGCCTGATAGAGAAGGCCGCGATCCAGGGGATCTGACGACGATCCCGGCGGCTCGCGAGGTCCCTCGCGAGCCCTCCGAAGCGGGCCGCCCGGCGAATCGCCCGGGCGCCCTTGCACGCCGAACGCGGCGCCGGATGATCCACTCGACGTGAATGCCACGATCTGGAGCACCTGGACGCTGATCTGGCCGCACGTGCGGCCGCGGATCGGAGCGCTCCTTCTCGTCGTCCTGCTCGGCGCGCTCTCCGCCGCCGCGCCGGCGGCGATCCTCCTCCTGTTCATCCCGCTCTTCGAGCTGGTGCTCTTCCCGGACTTCAAGGCGCCGGACGCGGTGGCCGGAGGCCCGGCGCGACAGATCACGGACTTCTTCGCGAGCTTCCGCGACCGGTTCGTCCAGGATTCCGGCGATCTCAGTGACGACTCCAAGCTCGCGGCGCTGTTTGCCGTCGCCATCGCCGCCCTGGGCCTCGCGGTGTTTGCCGCCGCGACCCAGTTCGCATTCACCTGTCTCGCGCGCTGGATCTCCCTGCGCCTGGTGGTGGACCTGCGCATGCGTTTGGCGCGGCACCTCGCCGGCCTGTCGATGCGCTATCACCAGCAGCGTCGGTTCGGCGACCTCCTCTCGCGCATCAGCGCCGACGTGGGCGTTGTCTTGCAGACGGTTCAGCAGCTCCTGCGCGACTTCGTCCAGGAGCCCGCCTCGGTGTTCTTCGCGTTCGTCGTCGCATTCGCGGTCGCGCCGAAGCTCACGCTGGGGATGCTGATCGTGATCCCGCTCCTCGCGCTTCCCGTTTCCTACTTCGCGAAGCGGATCCGCAAGCGTTCGAAGAAGTCACTCACGACCCTGGGCGCCTCGGTGCAGACGCTGACCCAGATGTTCTCGGGGATCCGGACGGTCAAGGCCTACCGGGGCGAGGAGCGCGAGCTCGCGAGCTTCCGCCAGGACAACGAGAGCTATCTCAAGCACTCCATGCGCATGGTGAAGGCGATCGCGTTCACACATGCGTGGACGACCCTCTTCAGCATGGGCGGGCTCGCGCTGATCCTGATCCCTGTCGGATGGCTGACGATCAAGGGTGGGCTGGCCGCGACTCCCGGCGTCCTGCTCACGTTCTTCATGACGATGTCGCAGGTGTACACGCACACCAAACGCGTCACGAAGGGCTTCACCTACGCGCAGGAGTCGATCGGCGCGGCGTCGCGACTGCAGGAGATCCTCGACGAGGACGTGGACGTCGTCGAGGCCGAGGACCCCGTCCGCATCCAGGGGATCGAGGACGGCATCCGGCTGGAGGGCGTGTCCTTCTCCTACCGCGACGAGGACGAGCCGGCGCTCCTGGACATCGATCTCGCGCTCCGTCCCGGCGAGAAGCTGGCGCTCGTCGGTCCTTCGGGGGCCGGGAAGAGCACGCTCGCCGACCTCCTGTGCCGGTTCATCGACCCGAGCGCCGGGCGCATCGGCGTCGGCGGCCATGACCTGCGCGCCATCTCGCGCGACGACTGGACCTCGCTCGTCGCGCACGTCGATCAGGTCCCGTTCCTGTTCCACGCGTCGATCGCCGAGAACATCCTGTACGGGCGCCAGGACGCGACGCGCGCCGAGGTCGAAGCCGCCGCCCGCGCGGCGAACATCCACGAGTTCATCGAGTCGCTCGACGAGGGTTACGACACCGACGTCGCGGACGCCGGCGCGCGGCTCTCCGGCGGCCAGCGCCAGCGCATCGTGATCGCGCGCGCGATCCTGCGCGACGCTCCGCTCCTGATCCTCGACGAGGCCACGAGCGCGCTCGATTCGGAGAGCGAGGTCGCGGTGCAGAAGGCCCTCGACCGCCTGATGGAGAACCGCACCGTGATGGTGATCGCGCACCGCTTGTCGACGATCCGCGGCGCGGACCGGATCGCCGTCCTCGAGGCGGGCCGGCTGGTCGAGCTCGGGACCCACGACGAGCTCGTCGCCGAGGACGGAACGTACGCGCGGCTCTACTCGCTCCAGCACGGGGAGGCGCGGGACGTCCTGCACCCGCCCACGCCGGCCGAGGAAGCGCGCCCGGCGCGGTCGTAGCGGCCGCGGGGTTGGCGTCCTCGCCCGAGTCCGCATAGTGGGGGGCGCGCCATGCTCCTCCGAGCCCTCGCCGCGATCGGTGTGCTGGGCCTGGTCGCCGCCGCCACCGGCTACGCCTACCTCGGCCCGCCTTCGACCTCGAGCCCGAAGGGCAGTGGTGTCGAGTTCGCCTATTACTTCTGGCGCAGCGACTGCTACTGGCCCTGGGCGGAGATTCCCGACGACGGAGAAGTCACACGCGACGGTAGGACGCTGCGCATCCGGAGCGTCGACGTCGCCACGCGACCCGGGAAGTGGACGGGGCGATTGTGCGGTGTCCGGGAGCGAAGGCTCGTCCTCTTCGACGCTGACGGAGACATCCAGTACACGACCTCGAAGACCCCGGACCTCGCGGAGCTCTTCGCGCTGGTCGACGAGCTGGAGGAAGGGGGCAGGCGCGCCGATCCCGATCTCCTTTCGGCGCGTGCCGAGCTCCTCGACCTGGACCGCCGGTGGGGGGGATTGCAGATTCGGGCCGATGACCTGGAACTGTTTCGCGCGCTGATCGGGCCCTTCCTCGACGCAGCCGGCAAGTGCCGATCACGAGAGGCCCGTCATCGACTGGCCGGCTTCCTCGCGGATGCGTTCGCCGTCCTGCAGAACTTCCCGGAGTCCGCTACCTGGACTCGGACCAGGTGGGAGACCCGACCCGCATGGCAGGAGCGTAGCCTCGCCCGGCAGCTCCTCCACGGGATGGTCGACGAGAGACGCGCCGCGATGGACAGCGAATTCCTCGCCGAGCTGGAGGACGCCGCGGGCCTCGACGAGTCCCCGCTGCGCTACCTCGACTGACCGGTCAGCGCTCCGCCAGGAGGCAGACGGCCTGCACGGCCACGCCTGCCCCGCCGGCGAGCGCACCCATCCCCTCGAGGGTCTTGCCCTTCACGTTCACGCGCTCGGGGCCCACGCGCAGGAGCTGTGCCATGCGCGTCCGCATCGCGGATCGGTGCGGGGCGATGCGCGGGCCCTCGGTCGCGACGACCACGTCGACGTTGACCACCCGCCAGCCCGCGTTGCGCACGACCTCGAGCGCCATCCCCAGGAGCTCGCCGCTGTCTGCGTCGCGCCAGCGCTCGTCGTCCGGCGGGAAGAGCGTCCCGATGTCGTCCATGCCGGCCGCACCGAGCAGGGCGTCGGTCACTGCGTGCAGGACCGCGTCACCGTCGGAGTGGCCGTCGGGGCCCGCGGGGTGGGGGAGCTCGATCCCGCCCAGGACGCAGGGCCGCCCGGGGACGAGCCGGTGCACGTCGAAACCCGTTCCGACGCGGAAACCGGTCACCGCGCTGCCTCCACGTTCCGCGCGCGCGACGCGAGCAGGGCCTCGGCCAGCTCGAGGTCGTCCGGCGTCGTGATCTTGAGATTCGCGGGCGAGCCCTCGACGATCGACACGGCTCCGCGGTAGCGCTCCCACAGCGCCGCGTCGTCCGTCGGACGGAAGCCATCGGCCTCGGCTTCATCGAGGACGCTGCGGAACTCCGCGGCGCGGAAGGCCTGCGGGGTCTGCGCGGCGTAGAGCTTGTCGCGGTCGAGCGTGCGCTCGACGCGCGCGCCGCCTGCCTCGGCGACCTTCACCGTGTCCCGCAGGGGGATCGCGACGAGTGCGGCGCCGTCCCGGTGCGCGCGCTCGATCGTCGCGTCGATCGTCGCCGGCTCGATCAGCGGTCGGGCCGCGTCGTGGACGCAGATCACATCCAGCTCGAACCCGCACCAGCGCGCTCCGATGCGGACGGAGTCGGCGCGCTCGGCGCCGCCGGGGACGACCCCGCGGACCTTCGCCAGCGCGGACGACTCGGCAGCGAGCTTCTGCAGCGACTCCACGTCCTCCTCGTGCGCGACGAGCACGATCTCACACACCGTCGCCGCGGCGTCGAACGCTCGGCACGTCTGCTCGAGGATCGTGGTCCCGCCCAGCTCGAGCCAGGGCTTGCGGACCCCCCCGCGCGACATGCGCGTCGAGTTTCCTGCGGCCACGATCACCGCGGCGGCGCTGGGGGCAGGCGACATGGCGGGAATGGTCGGGATTCGCCGTGGCTGCGTCCAGCGCGGCCCCGCGCGGAGCTCGGCTCCCCCTCGCTCCGCACCCGGAAAACGTCTAGCTTCCGAACCGTGAGCGAACGACCCGACTGGCCGGTCGTGATGGGGATCGATCCCGGCACCCGTGCCGCCGGCTACGGGGTGGTGGTGGTCGCCCCCGACCGTCTGCGGCTCCTGGCGGCCGGCGTCGTCCGCGCGCCGGAGCGCCGCCCGGTTCCCGAGCGGCTGGACAGGATCGGCACCCAGGTCGAGGAGCTCCTCACCCGCTTTCGCCCCGGGGTCCTGGCGATCGAGAGCGCCTTCACCGCCCGCAACGTCCGCTCGGCGCTGCGGCTCGGAGAGGGCCGCGGCGTGGTGCTCGCGGCGGCCGGACGCCACGGCCTCGAGGTCGCCGAGTACGCGCCCGCGGCGATCAAGAAGGCGGTCGTCGGCAACGGCGCGGCCAGCAAGGTCCAGGTCGCGCGGATGGTCGAGGCGACCCTGCGCACCGGCACGCTGGATCTCGGCCACGACGCCACCGACGCCCTGGCCATCGCCCTCACCCACGTCTTCCGCGTCCTCCGCTCCCCGCGTACCATCTCGCAATGATGAGCGACCCGAGCCTCCTCTCGCTCGAGGGCACCCTGGAGCGCAGCTTTCCCGGCCTGACCGTCCTCGACCACGATCTGGAGCTCTCCGAGCGCCACTCCGCCGACCTGGTGGCCATGGAGGCCGGCGGCCGCCTCGTCCTGGTGCTCCTGGTCGACGCCGGGGGCGACACCCCCGTCCTGGCGGCTCTCGACGCGCTGGCGTTCGCCCGCCACAACGCGTCGGTCCTCGCCGCCCACTTCGAGGAGCCGCGGCTCGCGGGAGGCGAGCCCCCGCGCGTCCTGCTCGTCGCGCAGACCTTCCCGCCGGGCACGGCGGAGCGCCTCCTGCCGCTGACCGGGAGCGCCGTGGAGCTGTACGAGGTGCGCCAGGTCCGCAGCGCCCGTGGCGAGAACGTCTACCTGACGCCCGTGGGGTCGGGCCCGGTCGCGGGCATCGCCCCGGCCACCGCCACCGGAACGCGGGAGTCCTTTCTCGCCTCGCTTCCGACGGATCTCGAGGTCTTCGCGAACGACTGCCTCGAGCGCCTGGAGCGCATCGACGAGGAGCTGGTCCTGACCGCCCGCCCCGGGCGCGCGGCGATCGGCTTCCGGGGCCAGGACCTCGCGCGCCTCGAGCTCGCCGGCGGACGGCTCGTGGGGGCCGTCGGGGCCGGTTCCGACGCGCGCGCGCTCCGGAGCCGGGCGCACGTGGACCTCTTCGTCGAGGAGGTTCTCGGCCGCTATGTCTCGCGCCTGGGACTCTCGCCGGGGCTCGACGAGGGCGTGCAGGCCCCCGGCCCGGTCGATCCCCTGCCGGGTGCAGACGAGCCGCTCCTGAGTGCGGACGAGATCCGCGCCTTCCAGGAGTAAGAACCCCCTTTTCCCGGCCTCCGAAAGGAGGCAGGGTACCCCTGCACCCACAACCCCGAGCGGGGCACCCCCCTCGCTCAGGTCCATGCATTGGGGTCAGGCCCGCAAGCTCTTGCGGCTGGCACATCGTCGGACGGGGCACCCTCGAGGTCCCTCCGCGCAGGAACCCCGGACGACGGCCGACCGCGACGACGTCCCGCCCAGCTCCTCAGTGAATGGGCGGTCGGACGCGGTCCCCCGTCGGGCTCGCTCGCTCTGCATCGCGAGCGGCAAGGGAGGGACCGGCAAGTCGGTCGTGACGGCGTCTCTCTCGGCGCTCTTCGGGCTGCGTGGGCGCACGCTGATCGTCGACGCCGACATGGGCGTCGGCAACGCCCACATCCTCCAGGGCGTCTCGCCCGAGCTGAGCTTCGTCGACGTGGTCGAGGGGCGCACCTCGGTCGACGACGTCCTCTTCCCCTGCAGCGACGCGATCGACCTGCTCTCGGGGGGCTCGGGCGTCTCGCGCATGGCCGGGCTCTCCTCCTACGAGATGCACCTGATCGCGGCCGGGCTGGAGAAGCTGGAGCGCAACTACGACTACCTCGTCGTGGATTCCGCGGCCGGCGTCTCCGCGCAGACCGTCGCGTTCGCGACCGCGTGCGACTGCGTCCTGCTCGTCACGACTCCGGACCTGACCGCGATGACCGACGCCTACGCCTTCCTCAAGGTCCTGCTCGGCAGGAATCCGCGCGCGAACGTCGCCCTGATCGTGAATCGGGTCGAGACCCAGGAGGAGGGCCAGCGCGTGTCCGAGCGGATCTCGGGCGTCTGCAACCGATTCCTCGGGCGCGCGCCGACGCTGCTCGGGTGCCTCCCGGACGACCCCGCCGTCCGGCGCGCCGGGAACCACCGCCGACCCGTCGTGACTCGCGAGCCCCAGGCGCTGATCTCGGGCCAGCTCCGGCGCCTGTGCGTCCGCGTGCTCGAGGAGCTCTCGCGCGAGAATCCCGTCGGGATGGGGTCGCGGCTCATGACCGAGAGCGGCTTCTCGAGCCGATTCGTCTCGCAGTTCTGAAACCGCGCCGGTCTCCGGGCGTCCTGGCCTTCGTGCAGGAGCGGCAACCGGTGTGGGCCTGGGCGGTCGTCGGGTTCGTCGCCGCGGGGTTTCTCGAGGTCGAGCCCGCGCCCGCGCTCCCTCTCGACCTGCTCGGGGAGCTCGCGGCCCAGGGCCCGATCGAGCTCGAGACGGCCGGCGTCCGCACCCTGCGGAGGCTCCCCGGCATCGGGGACCGCCGGGCGAACGCGATCGTCCGAGCGCGCAGGCGCCACGATCCCGCTCTGGGCGACCTCCTCCTGGACGATGTCACCGGGATCGGGGAGGGGACTCGCGAGCGCGTGGCTCGCGCGCTCGCGGAGGAATCGGCCCCGGCCCGGCCTCCTCCGCCGCCCGCCGAGGAGCTCGTCCTCCGCCGCGGAGCGGCCGACCGGCCCCATCCCGGACCCTGAGCCGGGGAGGGCCAGGTGATAGACTCGACTTCCGTCTTGGTGCTTGGGACCGAAGAAATGCGAGCGAGGGAGCTCCCGGTGCACGAGCTGGATCGGACCGTGCTCGATGGCCTGATCGATGCCGCCCTCTCCGAGGACCTCGGTCCGGGGGACGTCACGAGCGAGACCGTCGTGCCCGCGGAGGCGTTCGCCCGCGGTGAGCTCCTCGCCCGGGTACCCGGGGTCGTCGCCGGACTCGGCGTCTTCGCGCGCGTCTTCGAGCGCGTCTCCCCGGCCTGCGCCGTGGCGCTCCTGGCAGCCGACGGCGACCCCGTCCGGCCCGGCGACGTGCTCGCGCGCGTGACCGGCCCGGGGCGTGCTCTGCTCGCGGCGGAGCGGACCGCGCTCAATTTCGCACAGCGGCTCTCTGGGACGGCGACCGCGACGGCGCGCTTCGTCGAGCTCGCGGCCGGCAAGGCGCGTATCCTCGACACGCGCAAGACGACGCCCGGCCTGCGTGCGCTCGAGAAGTACGCCGTGCGCTGCGGCGGCGGCGAGAACCACCGCTCGGGCCTCTACGACGAGGCGATGCTCAAGGACAACCACCTGGATCTCGCGGGGCGGCCGCTGGCCGAGCTCGTCGGGCGGCTGCGCTCGGAGCGGCCCGGCGTCCGCGTCACCGCCGAGGCGCGCGACGAGAGCGAGGCGCGTGCCGCCGTGCGGGCCGGCGCCGACGTCGTGATGCTCGACAACATGAACGCGGCGGAGCTCGCGCGGCTCGCGCCGCTCTTGCGCGAGGAAGCGCGTGCGGCGAGCGTCGCCGTGGAGCTCGAGGCGTCGGGCGGCGTCGACCTCGGGAACGTGGCCGAGATCGCGGCGAGCGGTGTCGACCGCATCTCGATCGGGGCACTGACGCATTCCGCGCCCTCCCTCGATCTGTCGTTCGCCGTCGTTCCGATGGACGCGGACGGAGAGGGTACGGGACGATGAGCCACGTCGTCCGACTCGACTTCCCCGCCACGCACGACGCCGTGCGCATCGCTCGCCACATGGTGCGGCACTTCTCGCGCCTGCGCGGCCTGAACGAGAGCGAGCGCGATCGGCTGGTGCTCGTCGCGTCCGAGCTCCTGTCGAACGCGGTCGACCACGGCGGGGGGATGGCGGCGATGGACGACAGCCAGAACCTGAACGGCGTGCAGATGCGGATGGAGCTCGAGGTCGGCCGCGCGCGCTGGAGCCTCGCGGTGTCCGATCAGGGCGGCGGCGATCCCGGCCGGCTGCGGGACGCGCTCGGCGAGAGCACGGAGCACCCGGACCTCGAGGACGATCGCGGACGCGGGCTCTTCCTGATGCGGGCCAGCGTCGATCGGCTCGAGGTCGAGGAGAGCGAGGACGGTCGCGGCATCCGGGTCACCGCCATCCGCGAACATGGCGGGGGCTGAGGGCGGACTGCTCGGGTTCCTGCGCTGGGTCGGCGGGCTCCTGCTCGGGCTCCCGCGTCCGGTGGGGGTGCTCGTCGCCGTCTCGTGGGCCGCCCTCATCTGGTACCTCTCGAGCCAGACCATCGACGAGCCTCCGCGCGGCTGGCCGTGGGCCTTCGCCGGCAACGCGGCGCACGTCGTCCTGTTCGGCCTCTTCGCCCTGTGGCTCGCGCTCGCCCTGCCGCGCGACGGCGATGCCGGCTGGCCGCGGCTGACGCCCGGCCGCATCGCGCTCCTGTTCCTCGCCGTCGCCGTGTACGGCGCGATCGACGAGGTCCACCAGTCCTTCACCGGCCGCACGCCGTCCTTCTTCGACTGGATTACCGACACGTGCGCGGCGGCCTGGGTCGCGGGCACGGCGGCGCACGTCGAGAACGGCCGCGCCACGCGGGCGTCGACGGCCGCGCGCTTCACCGGAGGCCTGGCGATCTCCCTGGCGGCCGCGGCCCTCGCCACCTGGGGCTGAAGCGCCGTGGAGACCCTCGCCTTCCTCGGTGTCCTCGTCGCGGGCTGCGGGACCGGAGTCTTCGTCTATCACCGGCACTCCGAGCGCGTCCGCGTCGAGGACGAGTTCCACGCGCCCGTGACCGCCGTGTTCCTCGGTGTCTTCGCCTCGACCGCGCTCCTGGTCCTGGGAGCCGAGGTGGGCCTGGACCTGACCGGCATCGCGCTGTCGGCCGGGCTCGGCGTGCTCTTCTTCTATCCGCCCCTCTACGTCGTCTACCTGACCACGACCCTCCTGCACTGGCTTCGCGTCCGCCCGCGGATCTCCCAGTTCACGATCCTCGCCCTGCTCCTGGCGCCGCCCACGTGGTGGGTCGGGCTGAACGCGATCGTTTATTACTAAGGCTGTTCGTTTCCTTCAACGTGCCCGAGCCCGCGCCCGAATCGTTCTGCATCGATTCCTGAACCGAACTGCTTCTGATCGTTGACCCCTTCCACGCTGCCAAACTCCATCCATCGGGCACGGGCTCGGGCACGTTGAAGGAAGCGTGGCACGAGGCTGACTGGCAATCCCTCTCGGCGAGAGTGCAGCGACTGATTAGAGCTCCCCGCCTCCATGTTTGCCCTCCGATTTGAGTCGGCTCCCCGCGGCGCTTATCCTTTGCGGATGAGCGAGCGCCGTGACGAGTACCAGAGCCCCCTCGCGGCGCGCTATGCGAGCCGGGAGATGCGGTACGTCTTCTCGGACGAGAAGAAGTTCACGACCTGGCGCCGGCTCTGGATCGCGCTGGCGGAGAGCGAGCAGGAGCTCGGGCTCGACATCACCGACGAGCAGCTCTCCGAGATGCGCGCGCACGTCGACGACATCGACTACGAGGTAGCTGCGCGGCACGAGAAGGAACTGCGCCACGACGTGATGGCGCACGTGCTCACGTTCGGCGAGCAGTGCCCGACGGCGCGGCCGATCCTGCACCTCGGGGCGACGTCCTGCTTCGTGGGGGACAACACCGACCTGGTCTGCCTGCGCGACGGGCTCACGATCGTGAAGCAGCGGCTCGTGGAGGTGATTCGCAGGCTCAAGAAGTTCGCCCTCGAGTGGCGCTCGCTGCCGACGCTCGGGCTGACGCACTACCAGCCCGCCCAGGCGACGACCGTGGGCAAGCGCGCCTGCCTGTGGCTGCAGGACCTGGTGCACGATCTCGAAGACCTCGAGCACGCCGAGTCGCGCGTCCGCTTCCGCGGCGTCAAGGGGACGACCGGGACGCAGACCTCGTTCCTCGAGCTGTTCGAAGGCGACCACGAGAAGGTCCGCGAGCTCGACCGGCGCGTCACCGAGAAGATGGGCTTCGAGCGGACCTTCGGCGTCACCGGACAGACCTATCCGCGCCAGCTCGACTTCCGCGTCGGCCAGGCGCTCTCGTCGATTGCCCAGTCCGCCCACAAGTTCGCGACCGACGTGCGCCTGCTCTCGGGCAGGCGCGAGCTGGAGGAGCCCTTCGAGACGCGCCAGATCGGCTCGTCGGCCATGCCCTGGAAGCGCAACCCGATGCGCTCGGAGCGTATCTGCTCGCTCGCGCGGCTCGTCATCTCCGCGCTCGACAACCTCGCGCACACGGCCGCCAACCAGTGGTTCGAGCGGACGCTCGACGACTCCGCCAACCGGCGCATCGCGATCGCGGAGATGTTCCTCGCGATCGACGCGGTCCTGATGCTCTACCAGAACGTCGCCGCGGGCCTCGTGGTCCACCCCGCGGTCGTGCGCCGACATCTGGACGACGAGCTGCCCTTCCTCGCCTCCGAGACCCTCCTCATGGAGGCGGTCAAGGCGGGCGCCGACCGCCAGGACGCGCACGAGGCCCTGCGCGTGGCGAGCCGCACCGCGTCGGAGGCGATCCACGAGGGCGAGCCGAACCCGATGCGAGAGCTGCTCGCCCTCGACCCCTGCTTCGGGTCCGTCGCCGGGCGGCTCGACGAGCTTCTCGACGGCGCGCGCCACGTCGGCCGGGCCCCCGAGCAGGTACTCGAGTTCGTGGCCGCCGAGGTCGATCCGCTGCTCGACCGCCTGGGTGATCTACCCCCTGCCGAGGCCGACATCCGGGTCTGAACCCCGTTTCCCCGGCCTCCTGGCAGAGGGCCGCTGTTGCAGAGTGGAATTGCGATTTGCTATCACTCCAGGCCCCCCCCTGGTCCTGTCGATCCACTCCATCCCCCGGCCGATGGCGGCTCCGGATCGGCTTCACTACCCCCGACGGGGTATCGTCTCCGGGAGCGTCTCCGTTCATCCCGGTACCTCTCCTCCCGCGTCCCCGAGACATTCAGACGTGACGGCTCCTGGGATCCCCAACGAATACGTCCTGTCGACGTCCTGCTTCGGCAACCGGTTGACCTCGATCGAAGACCAGATCTTCGCCGCGGTCGCGATGGGTTTCCGTCGCATCGAGCTCGGGCTCTCCGACGCTCCGCCGAGTATGGACGGGCTCGAGGACAGCAAGCGCGAGACCCTGGTCGCGATCTCCTCGCTCGTCGCGGGCTGTCGCGACAGCAGGAACGGTCACATGGCGGCGCTCGAGCTCGGGAGCCTCGTGGAGGAGGAGCGCGAGCGCGCGATGAGCTCCGTGCGCCGGCACGTCCGTCTCGCACAGGCCTGGGGCTGCTCGACGATCGTCGTGCGCGGCAGCAAGGTCGAGCTCGGAGAGCTCGCCGAGGAAGCGCGCCGGCTCGAGGCGAAGCTCGCCGAACCTCCGATCGAGGACGACCTGCGCGCCGAGATGCGCGCCTTCGTCGCCAGCGTCCAGCGCAAGGGCCACCGCCAGATCGAGCACCTCTGCCGCTCGCTGCACAAGCTCATGGGGGAGGTGCCCGAGGTCCGCTTCGCCATCGAGCCCGG
The DNA here is from genome assembly GCA_029259655.1 of Planctomycetota bacterium. Taxonomy (GTDB): domain Bacteria; phylum Planctomycetota; class UBA1135; order UBA1135; genus OFTM220. The sequence goes on along the minus strand of JAJDET010000178.1, from coordinate 595 downwards.
TGCGGAGCTCGACGACCTGCTCGGCCTCGAGGCGATGGGCTGGGTGCTCGACGACCTCGCGGGCCTCGGCTACTGGCACGACGTCGGTCGCGTCCACCTGCGCAGCCGGCTGGGGCTCCCCGAGCACGGGGAGTGGCTGGACCGCTTCGCCTCGCGCATGCTCGGCGTGCACCTGCAGGACGCCTCCGAGGAGGAGGCCGAGATGCCGCCCGGTCTGGGCGAGGTCGACTTCCAGCTCCTCGCGGGCTACGTTCCCCGGGACGCGGAGCGGGTCCTGGAGCTCGATCCCCGCCACGGGCGGGCCGAGATCCTGGCCAGCATCCAGTTCCTCGTCGACCACGGCTTCTAGCCCGGACTGTTCATGACCACGCGGACCGAACCCCACGAACGGCCGGCTTCGCCGGCCTTTCGGCCCCTGCCGGCACTTTGCACGCACCGGCGTCCTCGACGACCCGTCAAGGTCGCCTGCGGGGCCGGCACGCGCAAAGTACCGGCAGGAACCGAATCGAGGCGTTCTGCCTCGCGGCTCATGAATAGTCCGGGCTAGCTCACTCGGAGGTCGCCGTCTCCCCGGGTGCGACGACCACTTCCCGCA
>JAJDET010000177.1 GCA_029259655.1 Planctomycetota bacterium | reverse complement strand
CGGTACCCGGCGCGATGCCTCCCGGCGGGCGGAAGAAACCTGATGAAACACGCCGACACCGCCTAGGGCGGTCGGCTCACGAGGGACCGGCGCTGAGGCGCCTTCCTCGCGCGCGCGGGCATCCGCCCGTGCGCGGAGAGTACGGCACTGCGGGGTGAACCGCGCGCGACTCACCGCGAGCGTCCGAGACTCGTCACGCCGGGTGCGACGCGCGACTGCGCGGCACCACGGCACCACGGCACTCCTCCGATGGATGCGCCGGTACCCGGCGCGATGCCTCCGGCGGGCGGAAGAAACCTCATGAAACACGCCGACATCGCCTAGGGCGGTCGGCTCACGAGCGGGAGCGCATGACGCGCTCCGCTCGCGGCATCGCGCCCGCGGGAGACGACGGCTTGACCGCGGAGTACGAGGTACGCGGTGCCTCGCAGTCGCGTGTCGTACGCGGGGTGACGAACCTCGGGCGCTCGCAGTGAGTCGTGCGCGTTTCTCTCGCAGTCGCGTACTCTCCGCGCACAGGCGGATGCCTGCGTGCGCGAGGAAGGCGCCTCAGCGCCGGTCCCTCGTGAGCCGACCGCCCTAGGCGGTGTCGGCGTGTTTCATGTGGTTTCTTCCGCCCGCCGGAGGCATCGCCGCGGGTACCGCGGCTTCACCGGTTGGTGTCGGGGTGCCCTCGGACGGGTTGCTCTCCACGGGTTGCAGGTGTCGTGCGGTCGGAATGCCTTCGCGATGCTTGCGCGGGCTTCGCCGCGCAAGCGAGGCGTTGGGAGGCGACGACCCGTGCGGGACGTCGGGGGGGGACGTCGCAATGCGCACTCGCTCGCGGGCTTTGCCCGACGAGCATCGCGATGCTGGGGGCCCAACCGCATGCGGCTCGTCCGCCCTGGTACGACACGCGTCCGCGAGGCACCACGACCCCCGCGTGGCTCGTCCTTCCTTCCCTCAGTCCGGGATCGGGTGCGCGGAGTCGGCGATGATCATTCCGTCGCCCATCTGCAGCGTCCGCTTGCAGCGCTCGGCCAGACGCTCGTCGTGGGTGACGAGGAGGAGCGTGAGGCCGAGGCGCTCCTGTTCCGCGAACAGGAGGTCGAGGACCTTTTGACCCGTCGCGCTGTCGAGGTTGCCCGTCGGCTCGTCCGCGATCAGGAGCGACGGGCTCTGGAAGAGCGCACGCGCGATGGCGACGCGCTGGCGCTCGCCGCCCGAGAGCTGGGCCGGGCGGTGCGACAGGCGCGAGCCCATTCCGAAGCGCTCGAGCATCTCGACCGCCCTTCCCCTGAGCTCGCGGCGCTTGGCGCGGAACGAGAGCGCGCTCTCGGCGATCATCGCGGGCAGGAGCACGTTCTCCACCGCGTCGAGCTCGGGCAGCAGGTGGTAGAACTGGAAGACGAAGCCGATCTTCAGGTTCCGGAACTCGGCGCGCTCCTTGGTTCCGAGCTCCCAGGCCTCGATCCCGTCGATCCGGACGCTCCCCTCGGTCGGGCGATCCAGGAGGCCGAGGACGTGCAGGAGCGTCGACTTGCCCGCGCCGGACGCGCCGACGAGCGCCACGACCTCGCCGTTGAAGAGCTCGATGTCGACTCCGTGCAGGATCTCGAGCTTGCGGTCGCCGACCTGGAACGCCTTCCGGAGGCCGGTGCCCTTCAGGAGCGCAGGCGCCGCACCGCGCGTGGTCGGACGCTCTCGCGAAGCGGTCTCGGTCATGGGGTTCATCACTCGTACCGCAGAGCCTCGAGCGGATCCAGCTTCGCAGCGCGCCAGGCGGGGATGGAGGCGAAGACGAGTGCACACGCGAACGCCATGAGCACCATCAACGCGACACCGAGCGGCTCGACGCGGCTCGGGATGTGGTCGAAGGCGAAGATCGAGTGGTCGAAGATCTGGATGCCGAAGGTGTTCGCCAGCCAGCTCTCCAGCGACGCGATCTCGACCGAGGCCCAGACCCCTGCGGCGGCTCCGAGCGTGGCCCCGATGAGCGCGTCCCACATCCCGATCATCAGGAAGGTCGCCATGATGCCGCGCGGCGTCGCTCCGATCGCCGTCAGGATCCCGATGTCGCGCCGCTTCTCGGTGACGAGCATCGAGAGGATCGCGAAGAGCGTGAAGCCCGCGACGACCAGGACCAGGCTGAGCATGACGCCCATCATGACGCGCTCGTTCCGGATCGCACCCAGGATGGCCCCGCGATGCTGTTCCCAGGTCTGTACCTCGTGGGCGCCGTCGCCGGCGAGCAGGCCCGCGGCCGCGGCCGATGCCTCGAAGTCCCGGCAGAAGTCGGTGGCGTCCGACCCGTAGTTCGCGAGCTGCACGAGCACCTCGCTGAACTCGCGTCCGTCGCCCAGGAAGTCAGCCAGCTCCTCGCGCTCGAGGTAGATGCGGCCCAGGTCCAGCTCGCGGTTCCCCGTGCGGAACGTGCCGGCCACCACGAACTCCCGCGTGGCGGGCACCAGCTCGCCCGTCACGGGGTCGGGGACCGCCGTGCTCACGTGCAGGATCGAGCCGCGTCTCAGCTCCTGGTGGCGGAACAGGAGGTCGCCGACCACCACGCTCGCCTTGACGCGCCCGCGCGGGCGGTAGTTCGGCGGCGGCAGGAAGGGCACGAGCGGGTTCTCGACGCGCGCACCCCAGCTCGGCTCGCGCACGAGTGAGTCGAGCAGATCGGTCGCGTCGAACTCGCCTTCGAGCCGCGGCGCGAGCGGCGCCCCGAGAGCGTGGAGCCAGGTCGAGAGTGTCAAGAGCGCGAGCTTCTCCGGGACCTGGGCCTCGACGCCGACGAGCTCCACGGCGGAGAAATGACCGCCGTCACCCGAGAGCAGCATCTGCGACACGTCGGCGGCGTCGCCGCCCTGCGAGAGGATCCCGTACCAGGAGAGCCGAGCCGTGGCGTGCGCGACGCGCTCGTCGGCGCGGGCGAGCCCGAGCAGCGGCGCCGGCGCGCGTGCGACGTCGACTCCGTCGGGGCGTTCGCTGAAAAAGGGCTCCACCACGACGTCGGCCAGGTCGCCGCGCAGGATCTCGCGCTGGTCCTCGAGGAACCCGGACATGATCGAGAGGATCAGGATCGGGACGCCGACGCCGAGGAAGAGCCCGACGATGCCGATCAGGTTCGTGCGGCGCGCGACCAGATAGCGCCAGGAGAGGAACGTGCGGAACACGCTACTCCGCCGGTTTCTGCCGCAGCGTGGGGAAGAGCAACACGTCGCGGATCGAGTCCTGGTTCGTGAGGATCATGACCAGGCGGTCGATGCCGATGCCGAGACCGCCCGTGGGAGGCATGCCGTACTCGAGCGCCTGAACGTAGTCGACGTCGACCTCGCCGGGCGTCTCCGGGTCCTTGCTCGCGACCTGCTCCTCGAAGCGCGCCATCTGATCGGCGGGGTCGTTGAGCTCCGTGAACGCGTTGGCGAGCTCCATCCCGGCCAGGAAGAGCTCGAAGCGCTCGGCGTAGCCCGGGTTCTCGGGGCTCTCCTTCGCCAGCGGGCAGATCGGGAGCGGGTAGTCGGTCACGAAGACCGGACCGGTCAGGTGCTCTTCGACCGTGGCCTCGAAGACCTCGCCGGCGAGCCGCCAGTAGCCGAGCTCCTGGACTTCGGAGGAGATCTTCAGCTCGGTTGCCCGTGCTCGAACCGCGGCCTCGTCCTCGATCTCGCAACCGTTGTGCTCGCGGAAGAGCTCGGCGTAGGTCTTCCGCTGGAAGGGCGCACGGAGGTCGTAGCGCTCACCGCGGAACTCGACCTCGGTGGTCCCGTGGAGCTCGGTCGCGAGGTGCTGAACGAGCTCCTCGGTGTGCTCCATCATGTGCGTGTAGTCCGCCTGAGCCTGGTACAGCTCGAGCATCGTGAACTCGGGGTTGTGGCGCGTGGAGAGCCCCTCGTTCCGGAAGTTGCGGCTGATCTCGAACACGCGCTCCAGACCGCCGACGATCAGGCGCTTGAGGTAGAGCTCGGGCGCGATTCTGAGGTACAGGTCGGAGTCGAGCGCGTTGTGGTGCGTGACGAACGGACGCGCCGTCGCTCCGCCCGCGATCGGGTGCAGGGTGGGGGTCTCGACCTCGAGGAACCCGCGCTCCTCGAAGAAGCGACGCGTCAGGGAGAGCGTCTTGCTGCGCGCCTCGAACACCTCGCGCACTCCCTCGGACGCCCACAGGTCGACGTAGCGCCTGCGGTAGCGCTGCTCGACGTCCGCCAGCCCGTGCCACTTCTCGGGCGGCGGCGCCAGCGCCTTCGCCTGCATCGTCACCTCGGTCGCCCAGATCGTCAGCTCGCCCTTCTGGGTGTGTCCGAGCTCGCCGGTGAAGGCGACCAGGTCGCCCGAGTCGAAGAGCTTGCGCTTCGGCCACCACTCGGCGAGCCGGTTCTTCTGGAGCCCGACCTGGATGCGGCCGGACTTGTCGTTGAGCCAGGTGAAGATCAGCTTCCCGAAGTCGCGCAGGTCGCGCATGCGTCCCGCGACGGTCACGGTCTCGCCGATGAGCGGCCCCGGTGCTTCCGCCGTGCCCCCCTTCTCGACGAGCTCCGCGGTGGGCGTGGCGAGCACGCCGCGCGAGGGGAACGGCGGCGGACCTTCGGCGCGCAGCTTCTCGAGCTTCTCGAGGCGGTCCTTCTGGGCGATCTCGGTCATCGGAGCGAGCGTACCCGCCTGTACGGGCGCGCCCAAGGCAGAGATGCGGCGTGTGCGTGTTAAATGGAAACGACCGCGGCGGGGCGCGCGCGGCCGTGGCTCGTGGTGGAGGATAGGGGACTTGAACCCCTGACCTCTTGAATGCCATTCAAGCGCTCTACCAGCTGAGCTAATCCCCCTGGGAAGGTCTCCGGAGCCGCTTCGCGGCGCCGAGAGCCGCAAGAGAGTGGGGGACGATCCCTCCCGAGTCAAGGTGTGTCGGACCCCTCGGACGACCTCCCCTGGCCCGGCCGCCTCCGCCGGAATAGGCTCTCCCGCCCCGCCGCCGGAGAGGAGCCTCTTCTTCGACCTGGAACGGGCAGAGGACCGCGTGAAGAACACCTACGAGCCCCGCGAGATCGAGGAGCGCTGGCAGGCGTACTGGGCGAAGCACCGCACCTTCCGGGCCGCGAACCCGGGCGACCCCGACTTCGACCCGGAGCAGCCCAAGTTCTATGTCCTGGACATGTTCCCGTACCCCTCGGGGGCCGGGCTCCACGTCGGGCACCCCATGGGCTATCTCGGGAGCGACATCGTCGCCCGGCGCAAGCGGATGGAGGGCATGAACGTGCTCCACCCGATGGGGTACGACGCCTTCGGGCTGCCGGCCGAGCAGTACGCGATCACGACCGGAAAGCACCCGGCCGAGACGACCGCCGAGAACATCGCGACCTTCCGCCGCCAGCTCCAGACGATCGGCCTGTCGTTCGACTGGGAGCGCGAGCTCGCCACCTGCGATCCCGAGTACTACCGCTGGACCCAGTGGATCTTCGGGCGGCTCTACGACCGCGGGCTGGCCTACCAGGCCGAGGTTCCGGTGTGGTGGTGCGAGGCGCTGAAGACCGTGCTCGCCAACGAGGAGGTCATCAACGGTCGCAGCGAGCGCGGAGACCATCCCTGCGAGAGACGGCCGCTGCGCCAGTGGATGCTCAAGATCACGGAGTACGCCGACCGGCTGGTCGACGACCTGGAGCTCGTCCAGTGGCCCGAATCGGTCAAGACCATGCAGCGCGAGTGGATCGGCCGCTCCGAGGGTGCGGAGGTCGAGTTCGCGATCGAGGGTCGCGAGGCGGGGATCACCGTCTACACGACCCGGCCGGACACGCTCTTCGGCGCGACGTTCATGGTGCTCTCGCCCGAGCATCGCCTGGTGGGCGAGATCACGACCGACGAGCAGCGCTCCGAGGTCGAGGCCTACGTCGCGGCCGCGGCCGCCAAGTCCGATCTCGAGCGCACGGACCTCGCCAAGGACAAGTCCGGCGTCTTCACGGGCGCCTACGCGCTGAACCCGGTCCTGGATGCGTCCGACGAGCGCGCGCGGATCCCGATCTGGATCGCGGACTACGTGCTCGCGAGCTACGGGAGCGGCGCGATCATGGCCGTGCCCGGCCAGGACGAGCGGGACTGGGAGTTCGCGGAGAAGTTCGGGCTGAACATCATTCGCACCGTGCAGCCGCCGGAGGGCTTCGACGGCAAGGCGTATCTGGGCGAGGGCCCGGCCATCCACTCCGAGTTCCTCGACGGCCTCGGCGTCGCCGACGCGAAGGCGCGCATGATCGCGCACCTCGAGAAGGAGGGGCTCGGCACGCCCAAGACCAACTACCGCCTGCGCGACTGGCTCTTCAGCCGACAGCGCTACTGGGGCGAGCCGTTCCCGATCCTGCATGCCGAGGACGGGGAAACCCTGCGCGTGCCCGACGACGATCTGCCGGTCGAGCTGCCCGTGATGGAGGACTTCACGCCTTCCGGCGACGGCTCGGCGCCCCTCGCCCGCGCGGAGGAGTGGCGCAAGACGAAGACGCCCGACGGACGCGCGGCGCTGCGCGACACAGACACGATGCCCGGCTGGGCTGGATCGTGCTGGTACTACCTGCGGTTCATGGACCCGCGGAACAGCGCGGCGCCCTTCGGCGCGGACGCCGAGCAGTACTGGGGATCGGTGGATCTCTACATCGGCGGCGTCGAGCACGCGGTACTGCACCTGCTCTACGCTCGCTTCTGGCACAAGGTCCTGTACGACGAGGGCGTGGTCTCGACACCGGAGCCGTTCACCAAGCTCTTCAACCAGGGCATGGTGACGGCGTTCGCCTACAAGGACCCGACCGGGAGGCTCGTACCCGCGGACGAGATCGCCGAGGAAGACGGCTACACCGTTCGCGCCACGGGCGAGAAGGTCGAGCAGGTCGTGGCCAAGATGTCGAAGTCGCTCAAGAACGTCGTCAACCCGGACGACGTGATCGAGGAGTACGGCGTCGACACGTTCCGCCTGTACGAGATGTTCATGGGGCCGCTGGGCGACTCCAAACCCTGGAACCCGCGCGACGTGCCGGGCTGCCGGCGCTTCCTCGACCGGGTCTGGCGGATGTGCGTCGATCCCGAATCGGACCAGGCCGTCCGGGCGGATCTGTTGCCGGCGGACGCCGCGCTCGAGGGCGCGACGCTCGAGCTGGAACGCTCCCTGAACCGGATGCTGAAGCGCATCGGCGACTCGTTCGAGCACTTCAACTTCAACACCGGCATCGCCGCGATGATGACGTTCGTCAACGACGTCTCGAAGCACGCCGGCGCGCTCACGCGCTCCCAGGCGGAGCGTTTCGTGCTCGCGCTGTCCCCCTTCGCGCCGCACGTCGGCGAGGAGCTCTGGAGTCGGTTCGGACACGAGGGCTCGATCGCGAGGGCGCCGTGGCCCGAGCTGCGGGAGGAGTTCCTGGTCGAGGACGAGGTCGAGATCGTCGTCCAGGTGAAGGGCAAGGTGCGCGGCAAGGCGACGGCGCCGGCGGACGCGGACCGGGACGCTCTGGCCGACCTGGCGCGTGCGGCCGTGGCGTCGCACCTGGAGGGCGTCGAGGTCGTGAAGACGATCGTCGTGCCGGGGAAGCTCGTGAACTTCGTCGTGCGCTGAGGAGGGGTGTGGAGCGGTCGCGATGCTCGTCGGGGGGGACGCCCGCGAGCGAGTGCGCATTGCGACGTCCCCCCCATGCGTTGCGCCCGGGCCGACGCCTCCCGACGCCTCGCTTGCGCGGCGCAGCCCGCGCAAGCATCGCGAAGGCATTCCGACCGCCCGACACCTGCAACCCGTGGAAAGCTACCCGTCCGAGGGCACCTCGACGCCAACCGGTGAAGCCGCGGTACCCGCGGCGATGCCTCCGGCGGGCGGAAGAAACCTGATGGGACACGCCGACACCGCCTAGGGCGGTCGGCTCACGAAGGACCGGCGCTGAGGCGCCTACTTCGCGCGCGCCGGCATCCGCCGGTGCGCGGAGAGTACGGCACTGCGGGGAGGGACGCGCACAACTCACCGTACGTCCTCGGCGCGCGACCGGTGCACGTGCACTCCAGGCGCCCGAGACTCGACACCCTTGGCACGCCTCGCGTCTGCGAGGCACCGCGTCGGTGCTCCGCGATCCGGTCGTCGTCGCGCGCGAGCGCGATGCCGCGAGCGGAGCGCGTCAGGCGCTCTCGCTCGTGAGCCGACCGCCGTAGGCGATGTCGGCGTGTCTCATCAGGTTTCATCCGCCCGCCGGAGGCATCGCCGCGGGTACCGCGGCTTCATTCGGTGGGGGGGCGTGGTGCCTCGCGGTCGCGTGTCGTACCCGGGGTGACGAGTCTCGTGCGCCTGGAGTGCGCGTGCACCTGTCGGCGCGCCGAAGACGGACGGTGAGTTGTGCGCGTCTCTCCCCGCAGTGCCGTACTCTCCGCGCACCGGCGGATGCCGGCGCGCGCGAAGTAGGCGCCTCAGCGCCGGTCCTTCGTGAGCCGACCGCCCTAGGCGGTGTCGGCGTGTTCCATGTGGTTTCTTCCGCCCGCCGGGAGGC
>JAJDET010000176.1 GCA_029259655.1 Planctomycetota bacterium | reverse complement strand
GGAAGTAGAGGGCCAGCGGCAGCACCAGAGCCGCCCATGCGTTGGCGAGCGCGAGCGCGAGGGTCGGCGCGAGCGCGAGCGCCCGCGCGGTGAGCGCGCCCTGAGCGTGCCAGTACCAGTAGTACGCGAGCGGCTCGCCGGCGAGGAACGGGTTGTCGGGCGGGAGCCCGCGGTCCGCGGCGAGCACCAGCGCCGAGTGCAGGAGCCCGTGGTAGGAGGCGCGCGCGACGCTCCCGCGGAAGAGCAGGAGCCCGGTGACGACCAGGCACGCGACCCCGAGCAGGAGCGCGGCCCGTCCCGCTCCGGACAGCGCGGGGCGCGACACGCGCGCGCGAACGCCGAGCAGCGAGGCGAAGAGCGCGAGCGCGAAGGTCGCCGCGACCGCGCGATCCGCCTCCAGCCCGAGGTGCAGGAGGACGTAGGCCGCTCCGCACAGGACAGGAGAGGTGAGCGCCGAGAGTGTGGCGAGCTTGAGGAGCGACGGCTCGACGGGCGAGATGCGGACGAGCGGTCCGAGTGCTGCGCCGAAGAGGAACAGGACGGCGCCGGCGACGGTCCCGACGGGAGCCGGCAGGACGCCCAGCGCCGACAGGGCGCCCGCCGCGGAAAGGACCGCGAGAACGCCGCACGTCCCCGTCAGCGAGACCGCGCTGTCCCTCACCGGTCCTCTGCCTCTCCCTCGCCCGAGTCCAGGTACCCCATGTCGCGCAGATCGTCGAGCCGCTGCTGCGAGACCGGTGCCCCGGCCGCGCACACGCGCTCGCTCCCTTCGAGCCACGTCGCGATCCGGCCGGACAGCTCGCGCACGACGTCGGGGTGTTCGCGCGCGACATCGTGGCGCTCGAGCGGATCGGCGACGACGTCGTAGAGGCCGACCTCGGGGATCGGATAGGGCCCCTTCGGCGGGTCGTCGGGCTCGATGCGCTCGGGATTCAAGACGAGCCTCCAGCGCTCGGTGCGCACCGTGAAGATGCGATCGCTCCAGCTCGCGAACGCGTCGCGCCGGGCCCACCTCCCACCGTCGAGGAGCGGGAGGAGCGACCTTCCGCGGAGGTCCCCGGGCGCCGCGACGTCGAGCCAGTCGAGCACGGTGGGCATGAAGTCCTCGAGGCCGACGATCTCCCCGAACACGCGTCGCCCGGTGAGGCTCGCCGGATGGCGAACGAAGAACGGTACGTGGAGACCGGAGTCGTAGACCGACTTCGAGTGCGCCCAGTATCCGTGCCGCTGCGCCAGCTCCTCGCCGTGATCGGCGACGACGGCAAGGATCGATCGGGATAGGACGTCGACCGGTTGTTCGGGCAGCGCACCCGACAGCACCTCGACGAAGAGCGAGAGCACGTGGTCCACGCGGGCGATCTCGCCGTCGTAGAGCGCGCGTACGTGCTCGACGTCCGCGGGTGCGAGCTCGCGTCCGGTCCGGTAGGCCTCGTCGAGGAACTCGCGCGAGCCGTCGGCGCTACCGGCGTAACCGGGCTCGGTGAAGAGCGTCGCGTAGTCGACGCCCTCGAGTGGCGGCGGCGCGTAGGGCAGGTGCGGTCCCATCAGGTGTACCCAGAGGAACATCGGCGCCCCGGCCTGGAGGTCGCGCTCCCGGAGCCACTGCGTGGCGGCGGCGACGGCCCGCACGTCGCGCTCCTCGGAGAAGTCGGCGAAGAAGTGGTCGAACCCCTGCTCGATCCCCGAACCGCTGACGAGCAGCTTGTTCGTCGTGAAGGCGGCCGTCGCGAACCCGGCCTCGCCCAGCACCTCGGCCAGCGTCGCGACCTCCGTACAGAGCACCTCCTCGTTGTCGAAGCAGCCGTGCTCCGGCACGGGGCGAGCGGTGAAGAGCGTCGCCATCGAAGGGAAGGTCTGGCTGCGAGGAGCGAAGGCACGCGCGAAGACGACCCCCTCCGCGGCGAGCTCGTCCAGGCTCTTGCGACCGGCCGGGATGCCGCCGCGCGCGGTGACCAGCCCGGCGAGGTCCGAGGTCGCACGCGGCGCCCGCCAGGCGGAGAGGCGGTCCGCCCGGAGCGTGTCGACGGTGACCAGGACCAGGTGCCGCGGCGGCTCGCCGGCTCGACGATCCGGAGCGCAGGCGAGGAGTCCGGCGAGGAGGACGGTCGCCGCCCCCCAACGGACATGCCGCTCCGACCGTACCCCTATCGGCGAGGGGAGTTCCTGCTCCCCCGTGACGCGCGCCCCCATGGGCGGCATTCTACGCGGCGGGGGACGAGCTCCCGCGACCCCCGCCCAGTCGATGCCCTGGACCAACGAGGCCCCGCTCTGGCGCGATCGCCGAGTGTGGATCCTCCTCGGCGGGGCGATCCTCGTCCGGATCCTGGTCGGCTTCGACCTGTGGTCCTCGGACCCGCTCGTTCGCGTCCTGATCTCCGATGCCGCCTACTACGACACGTGGGCACACGCGCTCGCGTCCGGCGAGCCGTTCCGCGAGGGGCTCTCCTGGTGGCTGCCGCCCCTCTACCCCTACGCGCTCTCCCGGCTCTACCTCGTCACGGGCGGAGCGCCCGGAGTCACGCTCGCGGTCCAGCTCGCGCTCGGCTTCGGAACGAGCGTGCTCCTGCTCCTCCTTTGCGACCTCTTGGCCGGGCGGCGGGCGGCGCTCTACGCCGGGTGGCTCTGGACGCTCTACCTCCCGGTCGTGTTCTTCGAGACGCGCCTCCTCGCCGTCAACGCCGCGCTGCCCTGCTGCGCCCTCGCGCTGCTGACGCTCGTCTCGTCGTCGCGGAGCTCGGCGCCGACTCGAGCCGTGGCCCTCGCCGCGGGCGCCGGCGTGCTGTGCGGGCTCGCGTCGCTCGCGCGGCCGAACCTCCTGCTCTCGGGCCCGCTCCTCGCGCTCGCGCTCGCGGCGCGCGCACGGTCGACGGGCGAGGTCCGGGCCGGGCTAGTGCCGGCTCTCGCGCTGCTCCTGGGACTCGCCGTGGCAGTCGCGCCGGCCGCGCTCCGGAACCACCGCGTGTCCGGCGAGTGGGTCCCCATCACCGCCAACGGCGGCGTCAACTTCTGGTTCGGCAACAACGCGCTCGCACACGGGACGTTCCACGCCCCGGGACCGGAGTGGGGCTCGATCGAGACGCAGCGCGACGTCTCGGTCGGAATCGCGCGGGCCGAGTCGGGCGACGCCGGACTCGGCGACGCCGGGGCCTCGTCCTGGTGGTTCGCGCGCGGGCGGACCTGGATCCTCGAGCACCCCGCTGCTGCGGCGCGGCTCTGGCTGACGAAGCTCGGAGACGCCGTCTCCTCGACCGAGTTCGGGATCCAGTACTTCCCCACCGCGATCCGACGCGACGCGGCCGGCCTGTGGATCACGTGCGTTCCCTTCGGGGTGCTCGTCGCGCTCGGTGTGCTCGGGCTCGGCCAGGTCCGACGGCGCGAGCTCCTCTTCGCCTGGATCGCTGCCGGTGCCGTCGCGACGCTCCTC
>JAJDET010000175.1 GCA_029259655.1 Planctomycetota bacterium | reverse complement strand
GATTGACTTGGCGCGCATCAGCGCGCGCCAAGGATGCCCTGCGGGCGGCTACGGCGCGACTCCGCGCCGGGCTCGGCCTTCGGCCTCGGTGAGGTCCCGCTTCTCGGCCGGACCTCTAGCCCTCCGAGACGGGAGCCCCGTCGACGTCGAGGTGGTGCACCTCGCCGTAGCCGAGCTCCTCGAGCGGCGCCTCGACGTGGTCGCCGTCGCCGACCACGAGGATCACCATCTCGTCGGGGGTCAGGTGCTTCCGGGCGAGCGCCTGGAGCTTCTCCGGCGTCAGCTCGAAGAGCGTCGTCATGCGCTGCTCGAGGTAGTCGTCGGCGTAGCCGTACTTGCTGATGTTGTTCACGAAGCCCGCGAGCGCCCGCGTCGACTCGTACTGGCGGCTCATCGCCTGGACGAGAGCCTTCCGTGCGAACTCGAGCTCCTCCTGGTCGACGCCGTCGAGGATCCGGTTGAGCTCGAGCATGAACTCGTGGACCGACTCCTTCGTCACGTCCCGCCGCACGCCGCTCGACGCGACGAAGGTTCCGGGCAAGAGGCCGCCCGAGAAGCCGCTGCGCGCGCCGTAGGTGTAGCCCTTGTCCTCGCGCAGGTTGAGGTTGATGCGGCTCGAGAAGGAACCGCCCAGCACGTAGTTGAGGACGTAGAGCGGGTACCAGTCGTCGTCGGTCGCAGCGATGCCGCGGTGGCCGATCCGGATCTGTGACTGGGACGCGCCTTCCTTGTGAACGAGGTAGAGGTTCGGGACGAGCTCCTGCTCGTCTTCGTCGGGGTGGAAGGCCGCGGGAACGGCTCCCGATTCCCGCGCCGGCCAGCTGGAGACCAGGGGCTCGAAGAGCTCGGCCAGCGCAGCGCCGTCGAGGTCGCCGACGACCGTCATGCGAGCTCCGGTCGGAACGCCGTGCCGGTTCCAGTAGGCCGCGACGTCGTCGCGCGTGAGGGAGGCAATCGTCTCCTCGGTTCCCCGCGCGGACATGCCGCGGATCGTGTCGCCGAAGATCAGGCGGTCGAACGCCCGGGCGGCTGTCGAGGAGATGTTGTCTCCCCGGGTCTGGAGCGAGACGAGGCGCTCGTTCACGAGCCGGCGGAAGTCCTCCTCGCCGAAACGCGGACGCAGGATCATGTCCGAGAGGAGCGAGACTGCCCGCGGCAGGTGCTTCTGGAGCACGTTCAGCGAGAACGCGATCTCGTCCTCCGTCGACCTCACGGAGAGGCTTGCGCCGATCGCGTCGAGCTCCTCGGTGAGCTCCGTCGTCGTCAAGGACTCCGTGCCCTCGAAGAGCAGGGCCGCCGTCATCGAGGCGATGCCGAGTCGATCCAGCGACTCGTGGATCCTGCCTGCGGAGACGAACAGGTCGAGCTGGACGAGCGGCAGCTCGCGGTAGGTCGTCCCTGTGACCCTCACGCCGTTCGCGAGCTCGCCGTGCCACACGGCCGGGGAGCGGAACGCCGGCTGCGGCCCAGGCTCGGGGATGGTCGTGCGGTCGAGCTCACTCTCGCGAGCGAGCGCACCGGGTTCACGCCCCGAGGCCGCGAGCTCGATCGCCCCGGCCGGAACGGTGCTGACGATCACGGCCGGCGCGGTGACGATGTACTTCTCGAGGACGCGCCTGACGTCCGCGGGCGTGACCGCCATGTGGCGCTGCAGGTCGTCCGCGGCGAACGCGGGCGTGCCTAGGAACGTGTTGTAGTGGGCGAGCCGGCTCGTCCGCGACCCCACGGTCTCGAAGCGCCGGATGGCGTCCGCCTCGTAGCGATTCTGCGCGCGCTGTAGCTGCTCGGCGTCGATTCCCTCGTCCCAGAGCCCCTGGAGGAGGGCCCGGCACTCGAGCTCGAGCACGTCCAGGCTCACGCCGGGTTTCGCCCGCAGCGAGATTTGGAACGACCCGGCGAGCTCGGACGAGCTCTGGTAGGCGGTGACGCGGCTCGCGAGCTCGCGATCGATGGTCAGCGCCTTGTCGAGCACGGCGGCCTTGTTCGCCGACAGGATGCGCGCGAGCATCTCGAGCGACGCCTCCTCTTCCTCGTACATGGCGACCGTGTGCCACGCGAAGGAGACCTGCGGGAGCTTGACGTTGTCCTCGATGACGACGCGCACGTCCTGCTCGAGCGTCGCGGGCCTGCGCACGGGAATCGCGACCTCCGGACCCCGCGGGATCGATCCGAAGTAGTGCTCGACCAGCCCCAGGGCCTCTTCGGGATCGACGTCGCCGCCGATGACGAGCGTCGCGTTGTTCGGCCCGTACCAGCGCCGGAAGAACGCGTGCACGTTCTCGAGTGAAGCCGCGGTCAGGTCTTCGTGGGAGCCGATCGTGATCCAGCTGTAGGGGTGATCGGGCGGGTAGAGCGCCGCCGAGACCTTGCCGTACTCGCGGCCGTAGGGGCGATCCTCGTAGTTCTGGCGCCGCTCGTTCTTCACCACCTCGCGCTGGTTGTCGAGCTTCTCCTGCGTGACCGACGGGAGGAGGAAGCCCATGCGGTCAGCCTCGAGCCACAACGCGAGCGAGAGCTGGTTCGAGGGGAGCGTCTCGAAGTAGTTCGTGCGGTCGCGGTTCGTGGTTCCGTTCAGCGTGCCGCCCGCTTCCTGGATCAGCTTGAAGTGCTGGTCGTCCCCGACGTTCTGCGACCCCTGGAACATCATGTGCTCGAAGAGGTGGGCGAAGCCGGACCGACCGGGCTCTTCCCGCGCGCTGCCGACGTGGTAGTACACGTAGACCGCGACGACGGGGTCGGAGTGGTCCTCGTGGATGACCACCTGGAGCCCGTTCTCGAGGACGTGCTTCTCGAAGGGGATCTCGACGTCCTGGGCGCTGCCGGGCCCTGCACTGGAGAGGGGGACGAGGGTCATGACGGCGAGGAGGGGCTTGAGTACGTCGAGCATCGGAGCGAGGGGTTCAGGGGAGACGGGGCGCGGGCGGCTTCGGCCGAGAGGATACACGGGATCCGGTCCCGCGGGCCGGCGCCCCCCCGAACGGCACCGTGACGTCCCGAGACCGGGCCGGGGGAGTGTGGCTGTCGGTCCTGCACGTTCGCGCTCGTCCTAATATCATCTGCGGCATGGAACCCGAGTGCCCCCAGAAGTCCCCCTACGTCATCGATGTCGAGCCGGGCACCTACGCGTGGTGCCGCTGCGGGAAGAGCGGGACTCAGCCGTACTGCGACGGATCTCACGCCGGAACCAACATCTCTCCGGAGGTGGTGAAGTTCGAGGAGAAACGCACGGTCGCCTGGTGCGGCTGCAAGCGGACGAAGAACCCGCCCTACTGCGACGGGACACACTCCCTCCTCTGATCGTTCGCTCCAAACGGTCGCCAGCTACAATCCCGTTCGCCACGGCCCGTCCCGTCTCGCGGGACACTCGCCCGCGACGTCGATGAGCCAATCCCCGTACTTCTTCTTCGACTCCGACCGCCTCGAGGCGCTCGCTGCCGCGAACCGCGAACGGTTCATCGGCGCCGAGCCTTTCCAGCACGTCGTGATCGACGACTTCCTGCCGCCCGACGTCCTCGGACCGATCGTGGAGGCCTTCCCCGACGTCGACGACATCGAGTGGAAGCAGTACGGGCCCGGCATGACTGCCGGCCGGCAGAACACGAAGCTCGACAAGATCGGACAGTCGAACGAAGAGCTCTTCCCCCCGCTCCTGCGCCACTTCATGGGGCAGCTCAACTCGAGCGTCTTCCTGCGCTTCCTGGAGAAGCTGACCGGGTTCGAGCGCTTGATCCCCGATCCGAGCTACCACGAGTGCGGGCTGCACTCGACCGGACGCGGCGGGCGATTGATGATCCACACGGACCTCGACCGGCATCCGTTCAAGGACCGGCGGCTCAACCAGGTCCTGAACCTGATCCTGTTCGTCAACCCGGACTGGAAAGAGGAGTACGGGGGACACCTCGAGCTCCGAACCGCCGACCGGAAGCCTCACACGAGGGTCTTGCCCGTCGCGAACCGCATGTGCCTCTTCCACACGGGTCCGCGCTCGTTCCACGGCCATCCCGAGCCGCTCGCGTGCCCCGAAGGACGGCGCCGAAACAGCCTCGCGATCTACTACTACACGCTCGTGGACGAAGCGGTCGGGAAGAACAAGGAGCGGCAGATCGCCGTCCGCTGGATCCCGACGTCCGACGAGGACTTCGTCTTCCAGCGCGAGATCCAGGATCGATCGCGCGATCTGCGCACCCGTCTCGCAGGAAGACACATCACGGTGCCCCAGGAGGACTTCCCCGCGGGCGTGCCGGAGGCCTGGGACAGCGAGTGGCTGCGCGTGGAGTTCTTCGACTTCCACCAGCTGGACCCCGCGACGCGAGCCGAGGTCCACGGCCGTATCGCCCGCGCTCGCGATCAGGCCGGCTCCACGGAGGAGGAGCTGACTCCGTTCGCGTTCATCGTCCCGCAGTCGGAGGAACGGCCCGACGATCCGCTCATCGTCGCGCTCCACGGCGACGGCGGGGTCTCGGTGACAATTCCCAAGCGCCCGGACGAGCTCCTCTACCTCGGGGATCTGCCGACCCTCATCCGGGCCCTCGACATCTCTCCCGAGGGCGACGCGGACTGATCCCGGCGTTTCTGCCGGATTCGTGCCCCATGCCGCCCGCACGCGGCATCCGGACGTGCAACCATGCAGGGCACGCCCGTGACCGCTGAAGTCCTCCTGAGCAACGTCGCCTGGATCCGCCAGCTCGCGCGACACCTCGTCTCCGACGAGAGCGTGGCCGAGGAGCTGGTCCAGGACGCGTGCGTCGTAGCGCTCGAGCGTCCGCCGCACGAGCCCGTACGACCTCGCGCCTGGTTCGCCAGCGTCGTGAGGAACCTCGTCCGCCAGCGCGTTCGAGGAGAGGGCCGGCGGCGCTCGCGCGAGGAAGCGAGCGCACGGAGCGAGGCCCTGATACCCACGGCCGGTCTCGTCGAGAAGGTCGCCGTCCAGCGCCGCCTGGTCGGAGTCGTCCTCGACCTCGACGAGCCCCACCGCTCGACCTTGCTCCTGCGCTACTTCGAGGATCTCCCGCCGAGGGAGATGTCACGGAGGCTCGACGTTCCCGTCGCCACCGTCCACTCGAGGCTGAAGCGTGCACTCGCGAAGCTGCGCGAGGAGCTCGACGTCGAGCACGAGGGCGACCGCCGCTCGTGGGTGCTGTCCCTGGTGCCGCTCTCGACCGGCGGCGCGAAGGCAGGGGAATCGCCCGTCCTGACCCTCGGAGCTCTTCTCATGAACGCAAAGATCGTCCTCGCCGCCGCCGCCGTCCTGATCGGAGCCTTCGCGACCGTCGCGTCGTTCCGGGGCGAGACGGAACCGGCGCTCGAGCGGGCACCCGCCCCCGTCGCGGGCCCCGAGACCGACGAGCCCATCGGGCTTCCGGAGCCGGCGCCTGCGCGGGGAGGTCCGGGCGAGGGCCGCCGCGAGGTCGTGCCCGAGATCGTCTTGCCGGTCGCGAACGCATCGTCTTCTGCGCCGGCGGCATCGCTGCGGACCGTGCGCGGCCGCGTGCTCGATGCAGTGGCACGACCCGTTGCGGGAGTCGCCGTCGCGCTGGAAGGCGAGCCTCCCGTGCCGAGCGGTCGGGGCGGGCTCTTCGAGGTGGTGACCGAACGGTCCACGGGTCGCATCGTCGCGAACGACCCGCAGTGGGTGACGGTTCGCGAAGGCGTGCACCGCGTTCCCTCGACGTTCGAGCCGATCGTGGTCATCGCACCGTCGATCGACCTGGCGGGCGAGGTCGTCGACGAGCGTGGCAGTCCGCTCCAGGGAGCCAAGGTCGGACTCCAGCTCCCCGACGACTTCGACGTGCGGTTCGGCGAGATCCTCGACTCGACGCACAGCAAGTCCTGGAGCGTGCGGACCGACGAGCACGGGAAGTTCGCGCTCTCGAGCGTCCCGGGAATCACGGGCGGCCGGCTGCGGGCGGTTCGCGACGGCTACGCGCCCGAGGCCCTCGCGTCTCCCGGCACGACCGACGAGCACCTGTACTTCGTGTTGAAGAGACCCGCGACGCCGACTCGCGGTGCGCTCAGTGGGCGCGTCCTCGATGCGAACGGTGATCCGGTTCCCGAGGCGCGCGTGGCCACGGGGCTCTTCTCCGTGCTCAGCGACGAGCAGGGCCTGTTCCACATCGATCTGGCGCGGGCCGTCACGGCGGAAGCCCTCGCAGCCGTCAAGGAGGGTCACCTCCCCGCGATCCTCGAGCGACCGTACGCGCCCGACGCCGGCAACGCCGGCTGGCCGGACTTCGTCGAGCTCGTCCTCGGAGGTCCGCCGCTCGTGATCCGCGGGCGCGTGGTCGATCCGGAGGGAGAGTCGCGCGGCTCGCTCAAGCTGTGGCTGGCCGACTCGACCCCGTTCGGGTTGATCGGGATGATGCCGACGCCGTGGGAGAGTCTGGCCGCCGGGGCCGAGGTGCCGCCGGAGGCGATCGAGTCGGGTCTGCGACTCCCGCCCGAAGACGGCGACTCCAACTGGAGCTTCAACCAAAGCGGCTCTCCGTCGACGGCGTTCTGGAACTGGAAGCTATCGGAGGGCGACGGAGCCTTCGAGTTCCGCGGGCTCGCGGATCGGGACTACCGGATCCAGGTCCTGGACAAGGACACCCTGCAGCTCCACGTCTCGGATCCCATCCCCGCCGGAACCCTCGATGCCGTGGTCGAGATTCCCGCACCGGACGTCTACGCGAAGGTGGCGGGGAACGTCCGGGACGATCGGGGAAACCCGGTCGCCGGTGTGCAGGTGACGCTGCGGCGGGATCCTTTCTCCGTCAGCTCGCGTGTGTTCGGCGGCGAGGTGAGCGTCACGATGCTCGAGCACCGCGAGACCGTGCTCACCGACGCCGAGGGTCGCTTCGAGCTCGTGCGCGTCCCCACGACGGGGATGCGGCTCGTCCTGCTCTCGGACGACATCGTTCCCGAGGTCTACGACGTGAACGAGGGCGAGCAGAGCCCGGAGGACCTCCAGCTCGTCGTGGAGGTGCGATGCCACCTCCAGGTGGAGCTCGACGATCCTTCCTACGCGGACGGCTTCGTGGTGCGGGATGCGGATGGAGAACGGCTGAGCATCCACGAGCTCAGCGAGAACTCGCACAGCTCGTCCAGCTCGATGGAGATCCTCGGAGGACGCTCACCGGTGGTCTCCGTCAGCGCGCGGGCGCGAACGGTGGAGCTCATTCTCTTCGGGGAGGTCGTCGACACCGCCTCGGTGGACTTGCTCCCGGGAATCCTGAACCGGGTGCGTCTCTAGCCGGTCCGGTCTTCAGCGTGCTCGCACGCAAGCAAGCCGGACTCAACCGTGCGGGCCTGCGCGCGCCGCGATCAGGTGCCAGCTCCCGCCCAGGACCACGACCGCTCCGCACACGGCCCAGGTCGTGACGGGAACGTCGAGCGTGAAGTCGTAGAGCCATCCCGTCAGGAGGCCGAGCGTCGAGAACGAGAACGTCATCACGAGGAACTCGAAGGCGAAGATGCGGCCGCGAAAGGCGTCGTCCACGTGCTTCTGCCAGAGGGTCGTCGACGCGATCCAGATCGAGCTCCCTCCCATGTGCGCGAACGCGACGCAGGCGGCAGCAGGGACGATGTGGTCGGTGAAGGCGAAGGCGGCATAGCCGACCGACGCGACTGCGAAGCCGAGCGAGATCTGCGTCCGCAGGCCGGCGTCGCCGCTCCCGAAGAGCTTGCGGCCCAGGACCGGACCGAGCCCCGTACCGACGCCACGCGCCGCGTAGAAGACGCCGAGCGCGAACGCCGCCGACTCGCCTCCGTCGCCGAAACGGTCGTTGGCCGCAACCGCGATCACCACGAGGAAGCCGCCGACCGGTCCCCAGAACGTCTTCGCGAGGACGGCGTGGAGGAGTCCCAGCTCGCGGACGTGCGCGAGACCGCGCCGCATGTCCGCCAGTGTCAGGATCTCGATCCAGCGGAAGGGCTGCTCCTGCACGGGCACGGGCGGCAGCCGCAGGCCGACGATCAGAGCCGCGCTGAGCAAGTACGTCGCCGCGTCGGCCACGAACACTCCGTTCGTGCCGATCGCCTCGACCAGTACACCGCCGACGAGGGCGCCGACGGCCAGCATGATGCTCCAGCTCGCCGCGGTGAGCGCGTAGGCCTCGTGCAAGTCTGCGCGGTCCACCGTGTTCGGCATCGCTCCCGAGCGCGCCGACTCGAAGAAGATCCCCGTCCCCATCTGAGCCGCGATGAGCGCGTACAGGAGCGGGAGGTCGTCCGCGTCGCGGACGAAGAGCAACGCCAGGACGACGACGGCGCGCACGACATCCGCCGTGATCATCATGAAGCGCCGCGGGACGCGGTCCGCGACCGGCCCGGCGAGCGGACCGAGCACGGTGACCGGGAGGAAGCGCAGCGCGAGCTCGGCCGCGTACAGAACGCCGACGCCGAACGCGGCCTCTCCCCCGGAGAGCCTGCCGATCAAGCTCAGGACGGCGATGTGGGAGAGCCAATCGCCGCCGTAGCTCACGATCTGAGCCAGCCAGAGCCGCTTGAACTCCGGGTTCCTGCGAAGGACGCCGATCACACGATCACGGCGATCGGGTTGCGACCAGGTTCTGGACGCCCGTGAAGTCCTCGAGGCCGGTCCACGTCTCGCGAACGCCGCCGGGCCACATGACCTCGACGCCGACGACACGCGAGGGGAGCCCCGTCGCGATCACCGGCTGACTGGAGCTGGCGTAGGACCGCGAGCTCTCCGCCCGGAAGAGCAGTCGCCGGCCGTCCTCGAAGTCGAGCCAAACGGAGGCTCCGAGCCCGTGCGAGTTGCCCGCAGGTCCTTCGAGCGACAGGAGGAGCCAGTCCCCGTCAGGAGGCGTGCCGAAGAACACCTGGAGCGGCGCGTTGTTGTTCGCGATGACGAAGTCGAGGTCGCCGTCGCCGTCGAGGTCGCCCGATGCGCTCCCGCGCGAGACCGTCTGTATCCCCGGTGCGACCCCCGAGACCTCGCTCGTCGCGAGCTCGAAGGTTCCGCCGTCTCCCTTGAGGAAGACGATGTTCTCCTGCGCGTAGCTGTAGATGTCCGAGAGCTCCGGCGCGTTGTCCAGCACGTGACCGTTGACGACGAGCAGGTCCGCGTCGCCGTCGCGGTCGAGGTCGGCGAAGAGCGAGCCGAACCCGACGTAGTTCTTGGACGGTTCGGCGAGCCCGAAGCGGGCGGTTCCGTCCGCGAAACGGCCACCGCGGTTCACGTACAGCGTGTTCGTCTCGGAGTCGAGGTTCGTCACGAACAGGTCGAAGTCGCCGTCCTCGTCGACGTCCGCAGTGTCCACGCCCATCCCCGCCTCGGAGAGCCCGTCCCCGTTGTACGCGACTCCAGCGAGCAAGCCGATCTCCTCGAAAGTGAAGTCTCCATTGTTCCGGAAGAGGAAGTTCGGGACGGAGTCGTTCGCGACGTACAGGTCGACCCACCCGTCGAGCTCGAGGTCCGTGGGGACGACGCCCAGGCCTTTCCCCGATGCCTTGTACACGCCGGCATCGATCGTGCGATCGATGAACTTCCCTTCGTCGTTCTCGTACAGCCGGTCGGAGACGCCCGCGAAGAGGTCGGGGTGCGGGTATCCGTCCCAGCCGTCAGGTCTCCCCATCTTCGCCCACACGGCGGGCGGGGAGACGAGGTAGTTCACGACGTACAGGTCGAGGTCGCCGTCACCTTCGGCGTCGAAGAACGCAGCGGAGACGCTCCAGTCGTCGACCGCGTGGAGACCGACCTCGGCGGTCGTGTCGACGAACTTGTCGCCGACGTTACGGTAGAGCCTGTTGGGACCCCAGTTGAGCGAGAGCAGGTCGTCGCGGCCGTCCCCGTCGTAGTCGGCGGCCGAGACGCCCTGGCCGTAGCCGGGGTCGCCGGCCCCGTGCGCTCCCTTCACCGCCGTGAAGCCTCCGGACCCGTCGTTCTCGTAGAGCGCGTTGCGCGATCCCCTCCGCGACTCGCTCCGGTCCGGCCGGCGAACAGGACCCGACTGGGCGAGGTAGACGTCGAGATCACCGTCGCCCTCGACGTCGAGCAGAGCCACGCCGCCACCCATCGTCTCGGGGAGCTCCCGCTTTCCGGCGCCGCCGTGCACGTGGCGGAAGTCGAGGCCGCTCTGCGCCGTTCTCTCGGAGAGGAGGGGGCGAGGGCCCGACTCCCCACAGGCCGCCGTGACGAGCACGGCCGGCAGCACGGCGAGCCATCGCGTCCACCTCATTCGGAGAGGAGCGGGTGATCGGGAGCGATCTCGGCGAGCGCGCTCGTGAGCTCGGCCGACTCGCCCGCATTGGCCCGCGCACACCGCAACAGTCCCGCCAGGACGGCCACACGCTCCCGGTCCGATCGAGCGATCTCTCGCGCCTCGACCAGCTCCAGCCTGGCGTCCTCGACTCGTCCGTTCCCGAGGAAGAACTCCGCCAGGGCGAGCAGCTTGTGGATGCGCGGCACCGAGTCCTGCTGCATGATCCGCGTGGACGTCGGGAGGTAGCGACGCATGCGGAGGTCCTCGAGGATCGCTGCCCGCTCGTGCGCTCGGGCGACCTCGGCCGCCTCCTCGTCCCGACCGAGCTCGGCCAGAATGCGCGCGAGCCGGAAGAGCGCGGTCGGAGAGTCGCTCTCGACGTCGAGCGCACGCTCGAGCTGCACGCGGGCGGCTTCGAGCTCGCCGTCCGCCTCCAGGAGCCGCGCCAGCCCGAGACGCGCCTCCAGGTGGCGCGGGTTCCGCTCGATGGACTCCTCGTAGACGGTGCGCGCCCTCGCCAGCTCGCCCAGCCGCTCGTAGGTGAGAGCGCTCTGGACGAACGCCGCGGTCAGGTCTCGGTCGAGGTCCATGGCGCGCTCGTAGAGAACGAGCGCCTCCTCGAGGTCGCCCATGCGGCCGACGCTGGCTCCGAGGTAGACCCAGCTCGTCGCGTGCTCCGCGTTTCCCTGGAGAGCACGCGTCAGGAACCACATGGCTCGCCCGTGGGCACCGGCATCCGTGTAGATGCGACCGAGCTCCGCGAGGAGCAGCGGGTCGTCCGGCGTGTCGGTGAGTTGCGGGAGGAGGCCGTCCTCGAGCTTCCTCAGCTCCCCGGTCTGGTCCATCCATCGGTTGATGCCGGGCCAGTCGTCCGCGGGCTCCGCTGCGACCGCGGCGTACGAGGTGAGCAAGCCGTCCGCGGTGAGCGGAGCCGGCTCGGTGTCGCCTGTACAGGCCACCGCTCCGACGAGCAGACAGACAGAATGGAGACGGGGGAGAAACACGCCGATAACACAGTCTATCGGTCGCCCCTGGAGTTGGGAATGTACGGGTTGTGTAGCGCCCGTCTGGCTACGCGTACACCGTCCTCCCTACAATCCCGGCCCCTTGTCGACGGCTTCCTCTTCGGCGCGCTGGTTCCTGCTCGTAGGCGCGCTCGCCCTCGCTCTTTTTGCCGTGCTCGTGCGAACCGGCGATCCGGCCTTCGCCGTCGACGCGGACGGGGTCGCGTTCCACGACAACGACACCGTCCGCCGGCTCGCCCGGATCGAGTTCCTGGACGGTCGGAGCGGGGAGTACCCGGCGCCGAATCCACGCGACGGTCATCCCGAGGGGAGCATCCTGCACTGGACGCTCCCGATGGACTGGGTGATCCGCGCGCTCGATCGAGTCGCGCCCTCGATCGCGGAGAACGCGCGGCCCTTCGAGAGCGGTGCCGCGGTGTCCGGTCCCGTGCTCGCCGCGATCTGCGAGGTGCTGTTCGCCCTTCTCGCCGCGCGTTTTCTCGGCGTTCGGCTGGGACTCGCGGCCGCCGCGTTGCACGCGCTCTCCACGTCATGGATCGGCGGTTCGCGCCTGGGGATCGGCGATCACCAGGTCCTCCAGCACACGGCGCTCGTCGCCGGGGTCCTCGGAACGCTCGCGGTCCTCGCCGGTAGAGGAGAGCGCGTCCTCGCGGTCGCCGCGGGGTGCGCCCTGGGATTCGCCCTCTGGGTGTCGACGGAGAGCATGGCGGCGCTCGTGCTCGTCGAGGCGGCCGTGGCAATCGCGATCTTCACGGCTTCGCGGGACGAGAGGCCGAGGCTCGTCCGGCTGGGTGCGTGGATCGCGATCGGGGCGTTCGCCGTCACCGTGCTCGGGCACGCGATCGAGAACCCGGGTCGGTTCTCCGCGTTCGAGTGGGACCGGGTCTCGCTCTTCCAGGTGGCGCTCGTCGTTCCGCTCCTCGTCTTCTGCGGACTGCAGTGGCGGTGGACCGCGGTGATGAGTCCCTCGAGGGCCGTCGTCGCGACCTTGCTCGGCGTTGCGATCGCCGTCCTCTTCCTGTCGAGCGCTCTCCGGTACCAGGGCGCCTCACTCTCTGCCGCGAACGCGTGGACTCAGTCGAGTGTCGCGGAGTACCTGCCGCTGTTCGCCGCGCCCTACAGCGGAGAGCTCACGTTCACGACGGCGCAGCGCATGCTGAGCGTGTGGGTGTGGGTCGCGCCCGCCTGCGCGATCGGGCTGCTCTTCTACCGGGCGCTGCCGCTGGGTGCGCGGATGGCGGTGTTCCTGCTCGCGGTGGGTTTCTTCGCGCTCGGCGTGCTCGAGCTCAAGCTCGTCCACCTCTTCACGATCGTCTATCCCATCGTCGTGCTCGCGGGGACCTGCGCGATCCTCGCCGTCGGATCCCGCGAGAAGCGCGAGACGTGGGTCGCGGCGATCGCGCTCGTCGTGTTCGCCTTGAACCTGAACCAGGTCTTCCGCGCCGACCCCGTCGGGGACGAGGCCCGGCTCGCGCGACGCGAGCTCGTGCGCGCCCTCGCGCCGCTCGAGGACGGCTGTGTCCTCGCCGGTTGGGAGCTCGGGGCGCACGTCTTGCGCGACGCCGGGAAGCCCGTCGTGGCGTCGGGCTACCACCGCAACTTGCCGGGGATCCGGGACGCGACGCTGTTCCTCACGGCGACCGACGACGCCGCCGCGCGCGAGATCGCCGCTCGCCGCCGCGTGCGCTGGTTCGTCCTCCCGGGCAACCCGGCCTTCCTCCTCTTCGCGGGGAGCGCGTTCGGCGAGATCGAACCGCTGGCCGCGTGGGAGGATGGGGCGCCGCGCTTCACCGACGAGGCACGCGCATCCTTGTGGTGGCGGCTCACACACGACCCGCTCGCGCTGCCCTGGCTGCGCCTCGTCTGGGAGAGCCCGCACCGCGCGAGCTGGTTCGGCACCTTCGGGGGGCCGCGCCACCGCGTGTACGAGGTGATCCTCGATCGCTAGCCGGACTATCAAGGGAAAAATTCTGTCGGTTCCACTGCAAGACGAGACCCGTTCGCTCGCCCTGTCAGACCTGTCCTCGGCTGCAGTCACGATCGTCCGCCGTCATCGACCCATTGTGAGCAACTGCTTGGCCGTGTGATCGGCGTCACTTGCGATTGGGTCGACCTTGTGGACCCTCCGTCCTACCTGCGGACGACCCCGGTAAATGGAACCTCAAGTGTCGGCCTGTTCGGGTGACCAACTTCGACCACGACCTTCCCGCGAATGGTAACGGTTATCTCCTCAGGCGGGAGTAGTGTCATTGTGATGTCGTAGCCGCCGCCGTTGACCAGGGGAGCAATCTCGAAGGACACGATTTCGGGATACTCGAACTCGCCCTGGTAGCCCTTCAACACAAGTTGGGGCTCCATCATCTCGAACTCGTCATCGTGGTTTTCGATCCGCACCGTCCGCGTGGTTACTTGGCCACCGCGCATGAGTCCAAACGACAGGTACGAAGGCGCAGCCGAGACCTTCCCAAGCACAGAGGCGGTCGCGTACACGACAGCCTCGCGCATCGATACCTCATTGGTCAACAGAGGGGTAGAGCTCTCGATTACCTGGTCGCTTATCAACTTGATTTGGTAGTTGCGGCGCAGCCCCTCGGGGATGTTCGGGCCCAGAGTTACCTTGACTCTCCACGTATTGGCGCGCCCGTCCTCGCGAGGGTCAACGGGAACGACCCGGACCGAGACCTCCTCGGGGAGCTCCTCCTCGACAGCGGTCAACGCGTACAAGACCCCTGTCGGGCATGTTACAGTGAGCTCCTGCTCGACAACTCGGTCGTGTTCTACTGTTCCGAAGTTCAAACTCCGCGGAGAGACTTCGAAGAAGGGTGCGACGTTGGCCATCAGCTTAAGCTGCACCTCGTCGCTCGGGTCAGTGGTGACCGTCACGACGGAGCGTACAGGGCCGCGCCTATTCTTCGTGTCGAGTTGCACGTCGACGAGAAGTTGCGCGCGAGGCCCAATGGGTGATCCCATCTCGTACGGCATTGACTCAGAACCCACTTCGCTGACGACGCGTGCTTGAACGACGGTACAGCCGCAGCTGGCACTGATTTGGCTGATCGAAACCGGAGAATTGCCCTTTGTGACTAGCTGGAACGTGTGATTCGAGACCACGCCCTGCGTCAGATCCCCGAAGTCATGGACGGCGTCACCCTCGCCAACCGCCAGGTAACCGATCGCGACACTCTCATCCACATCCTCGGGGGTCGGGGACGATTGGGGCTCGAGTTGACTGCCGTCTCGCGAGTCATTCGAGGCGACGCTCTCCGGGTTCCTGTCACGCACGATAGTGACGGCGACTGTGCTCCTGTGCTCCGCTCTATCTAGTGCCTCGATCACAATCTCGTTTTCCCCCTGATATGGCAGAGGTACGTCCCGCGCCATCCACCTATCTCCATCAATGTGTTCTAGGGGCTGCCCGCCGGTTGTAACGTGCAATAGGTTCGTGTCGACTACCCGCACTTCTATGTCAACGCTAGAGGCGCTCGTGACTAGATCCCCGCCTATAGGATTGAGGATCTCGAGAATAGGCACTGTGGAGTCCTGAATCAACTGGATCAGTATCGGGCTGGGGAAGCCTTCCGCGGTCAAGGCGAGTGCTTCCAAACTGTCTACCTTCGGGACGAGAGTGATGCGAAAGTGACCATCATTGTCAATCGGATAAGATTGCGAGTGTCCGTCACGTTCGAGCTGAATGCGATCTGTGCGGGGGTGGCTTACCCGTCCCGCGAGCACCACGGCGTTGTCGCGAGTGAAGTGGCGCCGCTTGCCGTCGAGCTTCATTTCGACGGAAACAGAAGCGTCAGGCAGTTGTCCGCGCGCTTGTTCGCGAGGCGATTCAGGACCAATCAGCTCCTTTACGAGACTGATAACGCCCGGTTGCTGTGCCGCCCAGCCACTCAACAGCAATAACAAGGCAACGATGACAAAGCCCGCGGTTTTCGCCCTCCTGTTTCCCGCTGTCCTCCGTAGGGGCCTCGGCTCATTACTGGCCCCCACCGAGTCACTGATTTGAGTCTCGACAATGTCAGACTGCTGAGGGTAGACAACGGAAGTCTCTTCGAATGAGCCAGCATCGAGATTGGCCAGTTGCGTGTCCGCTCGGCAGGATAGTTGCTCTACCAACTCAACAACGGCCGCGCCATTCACCGGACGTTCGGCGGGGCTTTTCCTTGTGCATGCTAAGACAATTGCCGCGATTTCTTTGGGGATGTTCGAGCGCTGTGCGCGCGGATCCGGGAACTGCTTGCGGCGTACACGATCCGCGACTTCCACCAAAGATCCCGCCTCCACACCATCCTTCCCAGTGAGCATGAAATACAAGGTCGCCCCAAGTGAATACACATCAGCTGCTGGTCCGATATGCTTCGAATCGCTGAACTGTTCCGGAGGCATGTAAAGGGGCGTGCCCATTGCGACGCCAGTGTTCGTCAGGCTTACATCGCCTTCCATCTGCTTCGCAAGACCCAGATCGGCAACCTTCACTCGCCCATCGTCACCAATGAGTATGTTAGCGGGCTTGATGTCACGGTGTACCAAACCTGCAGCATGCGCAGCTGCGATGCCACGCGCGGCGCAATGAAAGATGCGTGCCGCCTCCTGGGGATCAAAGGGACCCTCGCTTGCTACCCGTTTCCGAAGATCTTCGCCTTCGAGGAACTCCATCACGATGTAATGTAGTCCGCATGACTCGGCTACATCGATAACGCGCACAACGTTTTCGTGCTGGATCTTTGCGGCCGCTTTTGCCTCCTTCTTGAAGCGCAATACGAAGTCGACATTGCGGCGCAGCAAGCCGGGATCGAGGCACTTGATCGCGACTTCAACCTCCAGGTCGGTATGCCTTCCGTGGTAAACCACTCCCATGCCACCCTGGCCCAGCGTTTCTAGTAGGACATAGCGACGATCCAGCACTTTGTGGCCCCCAACTATGGGCACATCACGGAGGAACGGATCGGAGATCGGGTCCTGGTGTGGCCTTGAGGGGACTTCTTGAGGCATGGATCGACGGAGATGAGGTTGCTATCCCCTCCGGCCCTGGAGGGGCTAGAATCATAGCGCCGGATCATGGGGTGCTCGCCCGGCGATTCACGACTGGTCAGGTGTTACGCCAGTAGTCTTCGCGAAACGGGTCCGGGAGCCCTATCGCAGCCTCAAGCCACCCTCCAGTAGCTGCGTAGCCGCCCGCCGAACTAGCGAGTCTCTCCGCCCAGATCCTCGCGCAAACCCCGGGCGCGTTCCCAGGTGTCCAGGCGCAGGCCGGAGAGGAAGGCGTCTCGATCGGGGAGGCGGGCCTCGAGGAGCGGGAGCACGCGCGGGTCGCCGGTGGAGGCGAGGACGCGGTAGAGACCGTGGGCGCGGACGTCGTCGTAGGGGATGTCCTTCGCCAGCCGGATCAACGCAGCGAGACCGCCCGGGCCGGCGGCGGCAATGCGCTCGCACACTTCGCGCTCGTGATCGCCCTCGTCGAGGAGCTCCGCGAAGTGCGTGACGTCGAAGAACCGCTCGCCGGCGAGCAAGCGGTCGTGACGCTCCGCCGTGTCCCACAGCTCCTCGATGAGCCGGACCGGATGGCCCTGCACCCGCAGGGGCTGGAGCAGGTGCTCGCGGCCGCGCGGGAGCCCGGCCCGCTTCCAGCCCTCGATCAGGATCTCGACCCACGCGCACGTCGGCGCGTCCACGCCCGTGCGGACGAGGTGCTCCACGGTCAGGGCCTCGAGCTCCTCGGTG
Organism: Planctomycetota bacterium; assembly: GCA_029259655.1. Lineage (GTDB taxonomy): Bacteria > Planctomycetota > UBA1135 > UBA1135 > OFTM220. The sequence goes on along the minus strand of JAJDET010000175.1, from coordinate 21,010 downwards.
CGTCCGAGCTCGAGCAGGCACCGCGCGCGGACGAGTCCCAGCGCCTCGACCGTCGCGGCCACGTCGTCGGTGCATCCCGGGGCGGGGCGGAACTCCTCGAAGGCGGCGAGCGCGCGGTCCCATTCGCCGGCGGCGACGAGGACGTGCACGCGATCTCGCAAGGACCACGCTTCGTAGGACCTCCGTACGTCGGACGGGTCGTCCCGGTCCACGCTCACGGGCCGCGCGGACTCCAGGTAGCGCAGCGCCGTCTCGAAGAGACCGTTGCGCGCGAGCACGAGCGCGAAGTCGCGATAGAGGTCGTAGACGCCGTCGTGCGGCGGCGGGAGCTCGCGCTGAGTCAGCGCGGCCAGTGCCGCGGGCGGGCACGTGGCCTGCGAGTCGATCCAGGTCGAGTGCCCGGAGCCCCCGAACGCGGTCCAGCCGTGCAGCCGCACGTGCTCGCGCTGAGCCCCGTGCGCCGACTCCACCGCGGCGGGATCCGTGTGCAGGTCGATCCCCAGGAGCTCGGCGCGCCAGCCGCGCTCCGCCCAGCGGCAGCGAGCGGTCAGGCTCAGTCCCGCGTCGGAGGTAGGAGTCTCGACCGGGATCGCGAGGGCGGCGAGCGCCAGGGCAGGGAACCAAGTGCTCATGGGTCTCGGCGACGAGCCCGCACTATACGGGGCACACCGGGAAGGAGTTGAAAGGGATCCTCCCGGGAATCAGCGCAGGCGGTCGAGCCCCTCGCCCGCGTCCAGCGAGGAGAGCTCGTCGAAGCCGCCGATGAGCTCTCCGTCGGCCAGGATCACCGGAACCGTCGGCCAGCCGTGCTCCGCCTGCACGCTCCGCTTGAGCTCGGGGTCGCTCACGTCGACGTCCTCGTAGGGGATCTCGCGCTCGTCCAGGAGACGCTTCGCGGCGATGCAGAACGGGCAGTAGGGGGTCGTGTAGAGCTTGACCTTCGTGCTCATCGATCTCACCAGTTGAAGTAGCCGCGTGCGAGCCACAGCTCGGGGATGCGGTTGGCCGCGCGGATGACGGAATCGACCTCGTCGTATGACGCGGTCTCCTCGAGTTGCTCGAGCAGGAACGCCGGGAACCGGCCTTCGCGTTTCTCGAGGTGGTTCATGAGCTCCCGGAGCGCGACCTCTTCTCCGTCGCGTTTGACCCGACGCGGGTGGGATTTCAGGTGTCCGAGCAGGTCTTCCCAGTCCACCGCTGCGGGACCGCGTGCCAGCGCCTTCACCGATTTCGAAGTGCGTCGATCGATGTCGAAGCCGATCGCAGTCGCCCAGTCGAGGAGGACTGCGAGAGCCGGCGCGCAGCCGTCGCGCTCGAACGACGCGATCGTGACGTCCAGCGCCTCGAGCGTGCTCTGCACGGCGGAGAGCCTGCTCTGCGCGTCGAAGACGTCCGAGTCGCCCTTCGCTTCGAAACGCGCTGCGGCCTCGAGCACGGGCCGGGCTCGCGCGAGGTCCGCTTCGTGCATCGCGGGTACGGCGACGTTGGACCACTCGTCGCGCCAGCTCGACAGCTCGCGGAGCTTGCGTCGGTCGATCAGCTCCTCGAGCGGCGCGTCGAGGAACGTGGGGGTCCCCGGCGTCCAGCGGCTGCCCGCACGGAATCCCGGATCGCCCTCCCACACCACGCGGCCGTCGATGTCGAGCAGGATCACGCGCGGCAGATTGAACAGCTCGATCGCGTAGTCGTCGAAGGTCTCGCCGAGACCCACTCCCGTCCGATCGAGAGCCACCGAGCCCGGGAACGGACGCCGATCGAGGTATCCGTCGAAGACCTCCCTGTCCTCGATCGAGTCGACGCAGACGATGCGTAGCCCCACGTCCGAGTAGTGCTCCTCGAGCCAGGCCAGCCAGTCGTGGATCGGGATCAGGTCGTTCTGGCGCGTGCTCCACAGGGCGAAGATCTGCGGGACCGGCCCGGCCTCACGCCAGCTCTTGCGCGGCTCGGAGGCCCAGCGTTCCACGTCGGGGAAGGGCGGGACCTTGCCGAGCCAGCTGCCGCCGATGCTGGTCTCCTCGTCGCCGAACTCCTCCATCTTCACGGCGCGCTCGAGCCGCGCGCCGGGATCGCGCGCCCTGCGCTCGAGGTAGCGAACGTTGCGGAAGCGCGCCGTGCCGCGGCTGACGACGAGCCCGAGGCTTCCCGCGGCCATGCGCGACGACGGGAACTCGTGGGTGACCTTCAGCTCGCCGTCGAGGTAGACGTCCACGAAAGGCCCGGTCACGTCCATACGCAGGCGCTTCCACTCTCCGTCCGCCGAGCTCGATCCCTCGACGACGCGCGGAACGGGGACCGGGACGTGACGCCACACGACAGGCCCGCCCGCGCCGCGAAAGCCCGAGAGGTCGAGGTATCCCGAGCCCGAGACGACACCCGTCTGTCCCTTGCCGGGCAGGTAGATGAGCGCGTTGAACGTCGTGGGACCGCGCATTCCGAAGACGATCCCGCAGAACCCGATCCGGCCCGAGCTCGCCTGCACGTCGACCTCGAACGAGTAGTCCCCCGACGTGACGATGTCCATCGGCAGCGTGCTGTACGCGTAGTCGCCCGGCGTATACCGGCCGTGCTTCGCGTCGAGGATTTCGCCGCTCGGAACGAACGGGGTGTCGGGTCCGGCGGACCACCCGTCGAGATCACGCTCGTTGTAGGCGAGCTTCCAGAGGTGGAGCGACTTCCGGCTGCGGCGCCAGGCTTCCTCGTAGAGGCTCATCAGGTCCGGCACGTTGAGGTCGGTCGTGAGCCTCCACGCGAGGTCCATCGTCATCAGGTGCCGCTCGGCCGTGAGATAGCGCCGGACGAGCGACTGCGAGGTCGCCCACACGTCCTGGTGCAGCCGGTCGAGGGTCTTGCGGGTCGGATCCCAGCGCCGCAGGCGCTTCTCGACGTTCGCGATGCGCTTCTTGTCCGGTTCGACGCCGTCCTCGGGCGACTCGAGGATCGCCAGCGTCTCGAGCGCGAGCTTCACGGCGCGATCCTCTTCCTTTCTCTCCGACGCCAGGAACTCGGCAAATTCGAGCAGGAACTCGGGATCGCGAGGCGTGGCCAGGAGCCCCTGCTCGAAGTGCTCCAGAGCGTCGTCGAAGTCGCCGCGCGTGACGGCATGGCGCGCCCACGCGAGATAGGGACGATCGACGCGCACGGTCCCGTTGATCTCGTCGCGCAGCCGGAGGATCCACTCCTTCCAGAGCGGGTTGAGCTCGGCCATCGTCCTCGGCAGGGCCACCTCGGATTCGACGCCCTTGGTCGGCTCCGCGGGGTTCCCGAGGACGACGTCCTCGAAGTTGCCGATGGCGCTGTCGCCCGCGCGGCCGCCGGACTTGTCGATGAACTCGAGGAAAGCCTCGCGGTACACGAACCGCCCGTCGGTCGGGTCCTGGTAGTTGTAGCAGAAGTAGACGACGCCCCAGGTCGGCGCGTACCAGGCGGGACCCCACTCGTACTTGTTCTCGAGGATGATGTCGAAGCCGGGGGCCGTGCGCGGAACCTGCTGCGGATCGGCGCGGTCCGTGCCGTCCTTGTAGTCGGACATCCAACCGGCCTCGAGCCGCTGCGCCAGCGGGGCGAGTCGGTGCGTCGCCGGTGCGTTCATGCGCACCGTTCCGTTGGCTAGGAGCTCGGAGCCCTCGAAGAACGAGGCGAGCCCTTCGTTCAGCCAGCCGCCGGCCGACGTCGCGCGGTTCACGAACTGGTGCGCGGCTTCGTGGAACAGCGTGTTGAGCGTGCTCTGGAAGCCGCCTCCTCCGACGTAGGTCTCCACGGCGCCGCCCGTGAACTGTCCTCCGGACCATTCGGCGGGACTCTGACCGAGCTTCAGGTACTCGTCGCGGTTCTTGAAGATGTTGAGGTCGATCCGCGCGACCGAGCTGTCGACCCCGAAGAAGCGCTTGTAGAACACGTGCATCTTGTCCATCGCGTGCGCGGACTGGATCAGGATGCGGTATCCCGCGTTGGTCTTGACGTTGTAGTACTCGGACTTGAGCGAGGCCTTCTTGCCCCACTCCGAGTGCTTCTTGTCGTGCTTGCGGATCCACTCGTCGGTGACGTCGCCGAAGAGATCCGGCCCCTTGGAATCCTCTGCGAGGCTCGGGTCGGGCTGCGAGGCGATGCGGTCGATCGCCTCCTGTGCGAGCGCGTTCTCGGGGTCGAGGGACAGCGCCTCGCGGTAGGCGGCGATCGCGGAGTGGGGACGGCGCTCCTTCTCGTAGACGCCGGCGATGTCGAGCAGGTCCCCGAGGAACGACTCCTTCATCGCGAAGAGGTCGGCCGCGATCGGATCGGCCTCGTCCAGGCGGTCGCGGAGCGTTCGGATCTCGGTCTTGGACGCGCCTTGCGCGATCGTCAGGGCGAGCATCCTGTGCAGCGCGTACACGAGCTCGTCGTCGTCCTCGGCGGCGGCGGCCCACTGCGCGCGGAGATCCCAGGCCTCGAGCGACCTGGGGTCGCGCTCCAGCGCGCGCTGGATCCAGGGACGCGCACGCGTGGTCTCGTCCCGCTCCAGCGCGGAGGCGGCCGAGCGCAGGGCGTGGTCGAAGGGGGACGTGTCCTGCGCGGGGGGGAGGAGGACCGCGCCCGCGAGGACGAGGAGGGAGAGCTTCATCTCGAAGGGGGAAGAGGGGGGCCGAGAGGATAGCCGCTCTAGCCGAAGACGGTGCCTCGGTACCATCCCTTGGTGAATACCGTCGACTGGTCGTCGATCCGCGCGTCGTTCCCCGTGGCCGACGAGCGGACTTACGTGAACACGGCGACCTACGGTCCCGGTCCGCGCTCGGGGCTCGAGGCCGTCGAGCAGGCCGTCTCGGACTGGAGCACCGGCCGGGGGGACTGGCGCGCGTGGGAGGACGAAGCCGAGCGCTGCCGCGACCTGTTCGCGAACCTGCTCGGAGTGTCCTCCGGAGACGTCGCCCTGCTGCCGGTCGTCTCGCTGGCCGCGGGCCTGGTGGCGGAGTCGCTGCCGTTTTCACCGAACGCGAACATCGTCGTCGGAGCCGAGGAGTTCCGGAGCAACCTGTTCGCCTTCCTCCTGCAGGAGCGTCGCGGTTTCGAGATCCGGCGAGTGCCTTTCCGGGACGGCGGACCGCGGATCGAGGACGTGGAGGCCGCCGTCGATGAGAGCACGGCGCTCGTCGCTCTCTCCTCCGTGCAGAGCTCGACGGGTTTCCGCCTCGATCACGGTGCCGTCTCCGCGATCTGTCGCGAGCACGGGGCCCGGTTCTTCCTCGACGGAACGCAGGCGGTGGGGGCCCTTCGCACCGACGTCGGGACCGTCGACTACCTCGCGGTGAGCGCCTACAAGTGGCTGCTCGGGCCGCGCGGAGCGAGCTTCTTCTACGTCGCGCCCGAGCGTTGCGACGAGCTCGTCCCGACCTTCGCGGGATGGCGCTCGCCGCAGGACCCGCACGCGAGCTACTACGGCGGCCCGCTCGACCTCGCGGGCGACGCGTCGCGCTTCGACGCCTCGATCGCGTGGATCGCCTGGGTCGGGCTGCGCCCCGCGCTGGAGTTGCTCACGAGCCTCGGCATCGAGGCGATCGAGGCCCGTGACCTGGAGCTCGCGCGGAGGTTCCGCGAGGGCCTCGGACCGCTCGGTCTCTCGCCCTCGTTCGACGGGAAGGAGTCCTCCCAGATCGTCTCGCTCGCCGTCCCCGAGCCGGAACGCGTGCGGGCAGCGCTCGACGCCTCCGACGTCGTCGCCGCCGTGCGCGATCGCTTCCTGCGCGTCGCGTTCCACGTCTTCAACGACGAGAGCGACGTGGACCGGACGCTCGAGGTCCTGGCCCGGGCGTTATCGCCGAGTTGACTTGGCGCGCATCGGCGCGTTTACCCGGTTGACTTGGCGCGCATCAGCGCGCGCCAAGGATGCCTGCGGCGCACGGCGCGACTGCGCGCCGGGCTCGGCCTCCGGCCGCGCCTCTAGAGGAGTCCCATCGCCTGGGACGCGGCGACGTTCGCCTGGACGAGTGACGATACGCCCGCGTTCGCGAGGAGTCGTTCCCCGACGAGCCTCGCGGACTCGAGTGCGACGTCGAGACTGGAGATCTGCGATTCAGCCACGGCGAGGCTGTCGCGCTCCTGCATCGTGCTCCTCTGGACGCTGTCGAGGTTGTGGATGAAGGCGCCGAAGCTGCCCTCCGCGCTCGCGACTCTCTCGATCGCGCGGTCGATCTCGGCGATCGCGTTCTCCGAGCTCGCGGGATCGACGACCTCGAGCCCGTCGAGGGCCAGCCCGGCCGCGGTCGCGTCCACGCTCGGGACCGGGAGCGTCTCTCCGCCGTCCGTCCCGACCTGGATGGAGGTTCCCGCCGATCCGTCGAGCGGCGCGACGTCCCCGAGCTTCGTCTGCTGAGCGACGTCGTCGATCTGGTCCTTCAGCGCCTGGAACTCCGTGTCGAGCGCCGTGCGGTCTTCCGGCGAGAGCGTGCCGTTCGCCGAGCGCACCGCGAGCTCCCGCATCCGCGAGAGGTCGTCCCCGATCCGGCGCAGGCCGGATTCGGCGGTCCGCCCCACGTCGATCCCCGAATGAGTGTTCCGGAGCGCTTGCGACAAGGACCGCAGCTGCGACCGCATGCGCTCGCTGATCCCGAGGCCCGCCGGGTCGTCCGCCGCCTCCGCGATCCGACGCCCGCTCGCAAGCCGCGCGAAGCTCTTGCGCTGCGCTTCCGTCCGTTCCTGGAGCAGCCGCCGAATCGGCGACGACTCCCCCCCGATTCTCGAATCCATAGGCTTCCCTCCGCCCGCAGGCGATTCCCCGTGCTCGCATCGGAGAACCGCGATGCCGACCTGGAGGGAACCCGGGAAATCCGATTTCCGGCCCGTCTACATGGGGAGCTCGGGGATCCAGTCGCGAGAGACGACGTCGGCGAATGTGATCGAGAGCAGGATCCCGAGCCACAGGAAGCCGGCGGCGGCGAAGACCCAGACGAGCTTGCCGCTCCAGCGCACGTGCATGAAATAGAGGACGACGAGCGAGGCCTTCGTCACGGCGATCGTGATCGCCACGACGTCGTTCATGCGACCGAAGTCGGCGAAGGCGACCAGGACGGTCAGACCCGTCAGGACGATCAGGGCCGCGAAGACCTTGAGGTGCAGGGAGAGCGGGACGACGTGGTTCTCGCTCACTGGTTCCTCCCCAGGAGGTAGAGCAGCGGGAACAGGAAGATCCAGACGATGTCCACGAAGTGCCAGTAGAGGCCGCACATCTCGAGCCACGAGTGGTGCTCGGGCGTGAAGCGCCGGCGCATGGCCATCCCGAGCAGCACGGCGAAGAGTCCGATGCCGATCACCATGTGCACCGCGTGCATGCCGGTCATCGCGAAGTAGAGACCGAAGTAGAGCTGGGTCTCCGTATGCACGAAGTCGCCGGACGCGAAGTTCGGACCCGGGACGTGACCGACGTGGAACTTGTGGCTGTACTCGATCGCCTTGACGACGAGGAACGCGAGCCCGAGGCCGATCGTGGCCAGGAGCCAGCGGACGATCTTCCTGCTCTCACCGCGTTGCGCTGCGTGTATCGACAGCACGACCGTCAGGCTGCTCCCGATCAGGATCGCCGTGTTCAGCGCACCGAGCCCGATGTCCAGCTCGTGGCTCCCCTCCAGCCAGGCCTCGGGGTAGCGCCAGCGGTACACCGCGTAGGCCGTGAAGAGCCCGCCGAAGAACATCACCTCGGTGATCAGGAACGCCCACATCCCGAGCGTCGCGGACTCGTGCTGCTGCTCGAGGTCCTCGAAGTGGTGGGCGAGTGCGGGGTGGTGGGACATCGCGCTTCAGGAGTCGGCTCCGACCTTCGGGTCGGAGGGGTAGGTGGGAGGCTTCGCGGCCTCGGTCTCGACGAACGAGTCGTCCGCGGCGTAGGCGTAGGCCTCCTCGGTGACGACCGGTGTCTGGTCGAAGTTGAACGTGGGAGGCGGCGACGGCACCTCCCACTCGAGTCCCTTCGCGCGCCACGGGTTGGCCGCTGCGACCTTGCCCCACCACAGGGACCACACCAGGTAACCCATCGGGATCAGGTAGCCGATCCCGAGGATCGACGCGCCGGCCGTCGACATGACGTTCAGGACCTGGAACTCCTCGGGGTACGCGTGGTAGCGCCGCGGCATCCCCACGTAGCCCAGCAGGAACTGCGGGAAGAACGTCAGGTTGAACCCGATGAAGATCACGACGGCCGCGAACTTCGCGATCGTCTCCGGGTACATCCGGCCCGTGATCTTCGGCCACCAGAAGTGGATGCCGGCGAGGTACGCCATGACCATCCCGCCGACCATCACGTAGTGGAAGTGCGCGACGACGAAGTACGTGTCGTGCACGTGCACGTCGAGGGCGAGCGTGCCGAGGAAGATCCCCGTCAGGCCGCCGATCGTGAAGAGCCCGATGAAGCCCAGCGCGTAGAGCATGGGCGTCTCGAACGAGATCGAGCCCTTGTAGAGCGTCGCGATCCAGTTGAAGACCTTCACGGCCGACGGGATCGCCACGACCATCGTCAGGAACGAGAAGACGAGCCCGGCGTAGACCGACTGCCCGCTCGTGAACATGTGGTGGCCCCACACGAGGAACCCGAGGACGGCGATCGCGAGGCTCGAGAACGCGATGAAGCCGTAACCGAACACGCGCTTCCGCGCGAAGCAGGAGATCACCTCGCTGATCACCCCCATGCCGGGCAGGATCATGATGTAGACCGCCGGGTGGGAGTAGAACCAGAACAGGTGCTGGAAGAGCAGCGGGTCGCCGCCGAGCTTCGGGTCGAAGATCCCGATGCCGAGCCCGCGCTCCAGCGCAACGAGCAGGATCGTGATGGCCAGTACGGGCGTCCCGAGCACCATGATCAGGCTCGTGGCGTACTGCGCCCACACGAACAGCGGCAGCCGGAACCAGGTCAGCCCGGGCGCGCGCATCTTGTGCGTCGTGACGATGAAGTTCAGCCCGGTCAGGATCGACGAGAAGCCGGTGATGAACACACCCACGGCCGTGTACATCACCTGCGTGTTCGCGTACGTGCTGCTGTAGGGCGTGTAGAAGGTCCAGCCCGTGTCGACGCCGCCGGTCGCCGTCGCGTAGAGCGTGACGAGCCCGCCGACCGTGTAGACGTACCACGACAGCAGGTTGATGCGCGGGAAGGCGAGGTCCTTCGCCCCGAGCATGATCGGCAGGAGGAAGTTCCCCAGTACCGCCGGTATCGACGGCACGAGGAAGAAGAAGATCATGATCAGCCCGTGCTGCGTGAAGAGCTTGTTGTACGTCTCCGAGTCGACCAGGTCGCCCTCGGGCGTCAAGAGCTCCATCCGGATCAGCACGGCGAACGCGCCGCCGATGAAGAAGAACACGCTGATCGATATCAGGTAGAGCAGCCCGATCCGCTTGTGGTCCGTCGTGAGGAGCCACGACTTGATGCCGTAGTTGGCCGTGATGTAGTTCGGCTCGGGCGCGGCGGCTCTCTTCGTGTCGGCGCTCACTGTGCTTTCCCCCCGTCGTCGGCGATCGACTTCAGGTAGGCGATGATCTGGAGGATCTGCTCTTCACCGATCTGTCCTTCGTAGGTGGGCATGAGGGGCTCGAATCCGGCAGAGATCTTCGACTGCGGGCGCAGGATCGACTCGCGTACGTAGGCCTCGTCGAACACGACGTTCCGGCCGTTGTCCAGTCGGACCCCTGTTCCAAAGCGGCCGGCGAGGTCGGGACCGCGCGCGCCGGACTGCGTGCCGTGGCACGTGTCGCAGCGCTGCGCCTCGAAGAGCTTCGCGCCCGCCGCGACCGGCGTCTCTCCGGCCGGAGCGCCGCTCAACCACTGTTCGTACTCCTCCGGCTCCAGCACGTAGATCGTTCCGATCATCTCCGAGTGCTTCGCGCCGCAGTACTCGGCGCAGAAGATGTGGTACTCGCCGGGCTTGGTGGCTTCGAACCAGGTCTCCGTGTAGCGACCGGGCAGGACGTCGCGCTTCATCCGGAAGGCCGGAATGAAGAAGCTGTGAATGACGTCCTCAGACGTCATCGTCAGGCGGACCGGCTGGCCGATCGGCACATGGAGGTCGTTGATCTCGCGCTGGCCCTGCGGGTGCTGGAGCCGCCACATCCACTGCTTGCCCGTGACGTAGACGTCCATCACGTCGGCGGGCGGCTTCGAGGCGTCGAAGTAGACGACGGCGCCCCACGCGAACGCGACCATGGCGATCCCGAGCGGAATCGAGGTCCAGAAGATCTCGAGCGGGACCGACCCGTGGATGTACGCGCCGCGCTCGGCGGCGTGCCGGCGCCTGTAGCGGATCGAGAAGAAGACGATCAGCCCCGCGATGAGCAGCCCGAAGAAGACGCTCACCAGGATCAGGTAGAGGTAGATTCCGTCGATCGCGCCGGAATTCGTCGACGCGCTCGGCGGGAAGAGTGGGAAGTCCTGCCACATGCCTATGCGGGACTCCTCGTGAGAGAGGCGGTGCGGGGGAGCCGGCGTTCGCGTCGGAGCCAGAACAGGACGAACCCGGCGAGGAGCGCGACGGTCAGCACCGCCGCGAGACGCAGGACGTTCATGATCACGAGCCCGTACTTGCCAGTGACGGGGTCGTAGTGGAAGCAGAACAGGAGCACCTGGTCGACGGCGCTCCCGATCTTGCCCCGCGAGGCCTCGACGAGCCCGAGGCGGACGTCGCGCGGCGCGTACTCGAGCCCGTAGAAGTAGCGCGACAGCTCGCCCTCCGGCGTGAGCACGGTGATGCCGGAGGCGTGTGCGTACTCGTCGGTCGCCTCGTCGTAGACGTAGCGGAAGCCGACGGCATCGGCGAGCGCGCGAATCTCCGTCTCCTCCCCGACGAGGAAGGTCCAGCCCTCCTCGCCGCCTTCGCGCCCGTAAGCCTCGACGAAGGCATCGCGCTTCTTCGCGGCGAGCTCCGACGTCTCGTCGGGATCGATGCTGACCGCCACGATGCGAAAGTCCGGGCCCGCGTCGAGCGGCATCGCGCGCACACAGCGCAGCACGTCGTTCAGCACGAGCGTGCACAGCATCGGGCACTCGTAGTAGACGAGCGCCAGCAGCACCGGCTTCCCGTCGAAGAGGTCCCCTAGCAAGATCTCGTCGCCCTCGTGATCGCGGAACTCGAGCTCGAGCGGCACGCGGGCTCCGAGCTTCTGCTCGATGGTGACCTCCTCGAGCACGCGCTGCGTGTCGACGGGCGACTGCGCCGCCAGCAGGAGAGCCGGGATCGCGAGCATCATCGGCCGGCTCCCTTCTCGTCGCGGTGGGGGAGGCCGCGCTCGACGACGAGCCGCATGGCGCGTTCGATCGGGATGCGGACGACCCCGTGTTCGCGGTCGAGCCAGGCGTGGGTCTCGAGCAGCTCGCGCCCGCGCCTCCTGTGTTCGGCCAGCTCGTCGGCGGGCCGGACCTGCAGGGACGGCTCGGGAGGGAACTGGCGCGCCGCGGCCATCGGGTGCGGATGCGACCCATCGCGACCGGAATCCAGCCCCCGGAAGAACGCGCGCGCTCCGAGCATGGAACCGCCCAGCAGGACGAACAACGCGACGGCGCAGAGCACGAGCGGAGCGACCTTCGCGTCGCGAAGCTCGTAGCCGGCGTTGCGGCTCTCCTCGGGGGTTTCGGTTCGCTCGCTCATGTCTGGGAGGCCGGCTGTGCCTCGGCGGGGCCGGGTGGGGCGACGCTGTGAAGGGGACCGGAACGGAGCGCGGACAGGAATGCGCCGAGCCACAGGCCGCCGGCGGCGGCGATCGCGAGCACGTCGAGAATCAGGCCGAGGATCGGGTTCGTGCGCTCGAACGCGGGCACGACGAGCCACGTGAGGTCGGCGAAGCGCAGGACGAGCAGCACGCTCGCGACGCCGGCGAGGACCGCGTGTCGCCGCTTCGTCTTGCGCGACAGGAGCAGCAGGAACGGCACGGCGAAGTGGAACAGGAGCAGGAAGAGGGCGAGCCCTTGCCAGCCGTGGCCCAGGCGGTGGATGTACCAGGGCGCCTCTTCGGAGAGGTTCGCCGACCAGATGATCAGGTACTGCGAGAAGCCGACATAGGCCCACAGCATCACGAACGCGAGCAGGAGGTTCCCGAGGTCGTGGAACTGTCCGGGTTGAAAGTACCGGCTCACCGGCTCGCACCGCGCGAGCCAGCTCGCGACGAGGATCGAGAAGCACAAGGTCGAGAGCACGGAGCCGACGATGAAGATCACTCCGTACATCGTCGAGAACCAGTGCGGCTCCAGGGACATCCCCCAGTCGAACGAGGCGAACGTGAGCGTGAGCCCGAAGACGGCGAGGCCCGGTCCGCTGATCGTGCGCAACCGCCGCCCGTTCGCATCGCTGGGTGCGCGTTCGAAGACCGAGCCCATGCTCCGCAAGAGCGCCGCCATTCCGATCCAGATCGCGAAGTACACGACGGTCCGGATGCGGAAGAAGCCCGTGTTCAGGTAGGGCGCCTTGTGCTGGAGGATCGGGTCCGCCGCGACGACCTCGGGATGCGCCCACTCGTAGAGTCCCTGCGGCCAGAGGAGCAGCGGGAGCGCGAAGACGGCGAGGATCGGGAGCGTCTTCGTCGCCGCCTCGAGCACGCGTCGAATCGCGTGTCCCCAACCGCCGCCGGTCAGGTTGTGCAGGCAGAGCAGCCCGAGACTGCCGAGCCCGATCGCGCACATGCCGAGGAACCCGAGGAGCCACGACTGCATGGCGCGCTGGGGCCCGGCCATCCCCGAGATGATCAGGAGCACGAATGCCACGGAGCCGATCCGCAGTGCGCGGCCCTGGATCTTCGACAGGCGGGCGTCGATCTCGCTCACGAGCCCTCTTCCTCCAGGACTCGCCGGGCCTCGGGTGCGGCATCGGCGAGCTCCGCGTTCTGGCTGAGCTGGAGCGCGCGCACGAACGAGACGATAGCCCAGCGGTCCCGCGGGGTGATCCGGTCGGCGTAGTCGAACATGGCGCCGAAGCCGTTGGTGATCACGTCGAAGAAATACCCCGGCGGGGACTCGCGCAGTCGCTCGCTGTGAAACGACGTCGGTGCGCGCAACCCGCGCTGGACGATCATTCCGTCGCCGTGTCCGACGGATCCGTGGCACGGCGCGCAGAAGATCGCGTAGCGCCCACGCCCGCGCTCCATGACCTCGGCCGTCACCTCGAAGGGGAAGGTCGTCGCGAGCTCGCCGTCGACGCGTCCGGCGGCGAGGTGCTCGTCGAGCGAGAGCTCGCCGCGCGCGATGGTCCCCTCGACCTGCGGCCGCGCGGAGCGCCCGTCCGCGAAGAAGTCGCTCGCCTCGAACGGCTCGACCTTCGGCTGGTCGTGCATGTCCTGGCGGCACGCGGGCGCCACGCACAAGAGCAGGAAGAGGAGGAAGGCCCGCATCAGAACGGCACCTCGTGCATGGACAGCGGTTCGCGGCTCTCGAGGATCTCCGTTGCCCGCTCCAGGTCGAAGACCGGGTCCCGCGACAGGAGCAGGAGGAAGAACCGGTTGCGGCTCGCCTGCTCGAAGCCGTCGACGTGGAAGACGGGGTGGTAGGGTCGCGGCAGGCCGTTGAGCGCGAGCATCCCGAGTACCGCGGAGAACGCGGCGAACAGGATCGTCATCTCGAACGTGATGATGATGAACGACGGCCAGGAGTTGAACGGCCGACCGCCGACGTTGAGCGGGTACGCCTCGACCGACAGGTAGTACTGCATCGCGAACCCGACCGTCGCACCCAGGATCCCGCCGCACAGGACGATCAAGGGCAGCCGGTTCTTGTGCCCGATCGCCTGCACCACGTCGTGCAGCGGGAGCGGCGTGTAGGCCTCCATGTGCCGGTAGCCGTGGTCCTTGGAGTGCCCGATCGCATCGATGAGCTCGTCCTTGCCGGAGAACTCCGCCAGCACGCCGAACACCGGAGGCCGATCGACCGGGACGCCCACCTACTTCTCCTCCTCTTCCGGTTCCTCTTCTGCCGGAACGAGCATCCGCATCTCCGCGATCGAGATCATCGGCAGGAAGCGGATGAACAGGAACAGGAGCGCGAGGAACAGTCCGATCGTCCCGATGTAGGTCGACCAGTCCCAGAACGTCGGCTCGTAGGTGTCCCAGGACGACGGCAGGAAGTCGCGCGAGAGGCTCGTGACGACGATCACGAAGCGCTCGAGCCACATCCCGACGTTGACGACGATCGAGATCAAGAAGAGAGCGAGCAGGCTGTTGCGGATCTTGCGGCTCCAGAGGAGCTGGGGGATCGCGACGTTGCACAGGATCAAGGCCCAGAAGAAGGTCGCGTAGGGCCCCTTCATCCGGTTCTGGACCATGAACATCTCGTACTCGCTGCCGCCGTACCACGCCGTGAAGATCTCGATCGCGTAGCCGTAGGCGACGATCAGTCCCGTCGCGAGCATCACCTTCGCCATGTTCTCCAGGTGGCGCATGGTGATGAAGTCCTCGAGCCCGTAGACCTTGCGCAGCGGGATCGCGAGCGTCACCACCATCGCGAAGCCGCTGAACACGGCGCCCGCGACGAAGTAGGGCGGGAAGACCGTCGCGTGCCAGCCCGGGACCTGGCCGACCGCGAAGTCGAGGCTCACGACGGTGTGCACCGACACGACGAGCGGCGTCGCGAGGCCGGCGAGCAGGAGGTAGGCCGTCTCGTAGCGGTCCCAGTGCCGGGCCGCGCCGCGCCAGCCGAGCGCGAGCACGCCGTAGGCGATCTTCCACGGCCGACTCTTCGCGCGATCGCGCAGCGTCGCGAGGTCGGGGATCAGCCCGACGTACCAGAAGAGCAGCGACACCGAGGCGTAGGTCGAGACCGCGAACACGTCCCACAGGAGTGGACTGCGGAACTGCGGCCACATGTCCATCGTGTTCGGGTAGGGGAGCAGCCAGTAGGCGAGCCACGGCCGCCCGACGTGGATCAGCGGGAAGATCCCCGCACACGCCACGGCGAAGAGCGTCATCGCCTCCGCGAAGCGGTTGATCGACGTGCGCCAGTCCTGCTTGACGAGCAGCAGGATGGCCGAGATCAGCGTTCCCGCGTGGCCGATCCCGATCCACCACACGAAGTTGATGATCGCGAAGCCCCAGCCGACCGGAATGTTGAGCCCCCAGATCCCGGTGCCCTTCACCAGGAGCACCGTGAGCGACCACAGGAGCAGCATCACCAGCGCGAAGGAGATCCCGAGTCCGATGAACCACCCGCGCGGCGTGTGGCGCTGCAGGACGATCTTGGAGATCTTGTCCGTGACCGACGACAGCGAGTGACCCGGCCGGATGATCGCGGCCGTGCGGGTCTCGTCGGGCGGGGGAGGCGTCGTCGCCTGGCTCAATGCCGCTCCTCCCCGTCCTTTCCGCCGCCGAGCCGCTCGAGCGCGGGGTTCGGGTTGACCACTTTCGAGAGGTAGGTCGTGCGCGGCTTGGTGTTGAGCTCGTGGTCGAGCATGCCGTACTCGTGCGGCTCGCTCCGGAGCTTCGAGACCTCGCTCGCCGCGTCGTTCACGTCACCGAACGCGATGGCCTTGGTCGGGCACACCTGCTGGCAAGCCGTCACGACCTCGCCGTCCGCGATCGGACGCCCGTCCTTCTTGGCCTCGATGCGCGCTTCGTTGATCCGCTGCACGCAGTACGTGCACTTCTCCATGACGCCGCGGTAGCGCACCGTCACGTCCGGGTTGCTGAGGAGCGCGAGGCTCTCCGTGTCGTAGTCGGCGTACTGGAAGAAGTTGAAACGCCGCACCTTGTACGGGCAGTTGTTCGAGCAGTAGCGGGTCCCGACGCAACGGTTGTAGACCATCTCGTTGAGCCCTTCCTTCCCGTGTACGGTGGCGCCGACCGGGCACACGATCTCGCAAGGAGCCTCCTCGCAGTGCATGCACGGCACGGGCTGGTGGTGCGTCTCGGGGCTCTCGGGCTTGCCCGAGAAGTAGCGATCGACGCGGATCCAGTGCATCTCGCGGCCGCGCGCCACCTCTTTCCGTCCCACGACAGGGATGTTGTTCTCCGCCTGACAGGCGATCGTGCAGGCGTTGCACCCGATGCAGGCCGTGAGGTCGATCACCATCCCCCACGCGTGCCCGTCCCACTGGTGCTCCTCACCACTCAGCAGCGTCTTCCGTTCGTGCCCGTGTCCGTGTCCGTGCCCGTGTCCGTGCCCGGCGACGAACCGATCGAACGTCTCCACCCGCAGGATGTCCGGCAGCCGCTTCTGAATCGCCTCCCCCGTGAGCCCCGCTTCCATCCCGTGATGGTCCTGCGTGCAGGCGAGCTCTCTCTGCTCTCCGGTCCTCTCGAGCGCGACTCCCCGCACGGCGAACCGAGCGTCACTCGACTGCAACCGGTACGCGTCCACCCCCGCTCCCCGCGCCAGCTTCCCCCCCCGCGTCCGCCCGTACCCGAGATGCAGCGTGATCGCGCGCTCCGCGTGTCCCGGCACGATCCAGACCGGTGCGCGCAGGCTCCGCTCACCCGCGCGGAGCTCGACGACGTCGCCGTCGGCGAGTCCCCGCTCCTGCGCCGTGCGCGGCGAGACCAGCGCCGCGTTGTCCCAGGTGAGCCGCGTCGCCGGCTTCGGCAATTCCTGCAGCCACCCGTTGTTCGCGAACCGCCCGTCGTGGACGTGGGCGTCGGGGCGCAGCGCGAGCTCGAAACCCGACTCGTCGCCCGACTTCACCGTCGCGTCGATGTTCGCCTCGAGCGCGACCGCGAGCGGCGGGAGCACCGTGCCAGGCACGACCCCGTCGTGCAGCGCGCGCGCCCAGAACGCCTCGAAGTCGTCGCTCTCGCCGTGCTCGGCGCGCCAGTGCTCGCGCACCAGGTCGTAGCCCGTCGCCGCGGCATTCCCCGCGAGCGCCGCGACGAGCTCGTGGTCGCTCTTCGCGGCGTAGAGCGGTGCGATCAGCGGCTGGACGACCGTCGCGGTCCCGTCGTGTCCGCGGACGTCGCTCCACCGCTCGAGGAAGTGCGCTTCGGGCACGTGCCACTGGGAGAGCGCCGAGGTCTCGTCCTCGTGCTGGCCGAGGTGCACGCGCAGCGGCACGCCCTCGAAGGCTTCGCGGAAGCCCAGGTCCGCCGGCGAGTCGTAGACCGGATTGCCCGACAGGACGACCAGGATCTCGACGCGACCCGCGCGCATGTCACCCACGAGCTCGCGCAGGGACCTCGTCTGGTCGATGGGCGCCGGTTCGATCGGCTCCGTGTAGACGACCGTCAGTCCCACGTTCCCGAGCGCGCGGTTCATCGCGTGCGCGACCGCGTGCACGGCGGCCGGCTGCTCCGGCCCGGCCACGACCAGGCTCCGCCCGGCGTGTGCTTGCAGGTCCTCGGCGACCGTGCGCACCCACTTCCAGTGGGCGAAGCTCCCGGGAACCGCGCCCGCGACGGCGCCGAGCTGGAGGGCCCGTGCGAACGCCACCGCCACGGCATGGACCTCGCTGTGCCGGACGGCGAGCCGATGATCGGCGGCGCTTCCGGTGACCGTCGGCGTCGCCTCGACGGCATAGAGCCGGCTCATGCGCGTCGCGCCGGATCTCGCGCCGCGGGTCGCGGCCCAGCCGCGCGCGTCGGCCACCGCGCCGGGGCCGCGCACCAGGAAGTCCGCGTCGAGCGACAGCACGACGTCCGCTTTCGAGAAGTCGTGCCGGCACGCGACGTCGCGCCCGAAGGCAGCGATCGCGCCCGCGCGTTCGCCGTCGCGGTTCACCGGCTCGTACTGGTGCCACCGGGCGTCGGGGAGCTCGGTCAGGAGCCCGCGCATCTGCCCCGCGAGCGTCGGCGAGCTCACCGTGCGCGAGAGGATGCGCAATCCGGCGCCGCCGATGCCGCGCTGCACCTCGAGCGGACCGGAGACCGCCTGGAGGAAGTCGGCCCAGGTGCCGATGCGCCCGTTCTCCTTCACCGTCTGCGATCGCTCCGGGTCGTAGAGCCCGAGCGTCTGCGCCTGGGCGAGCACGCCCGTGGCGCCACCGCTCGACGGGTGCAGCGGGTTGCCCTCGACCTTGGTCGGACGGCCCATGTGGCTCTCGACGAGCAGGCCCTGGCCGGAGCTCCCGAGCGGGAACGCCGTCGCGAAGAAGCGCGCCTTGCCGGGGATCGTCGCCTCCGGCGATGCGGCCCACGGGAGGATCTTCTCCTCGGGCTGGCGTGTGCACGCGCCGAGACCGGCGAGCGAGATCGACGCGCCCATGAGCTGCAGGAACGAGCGTCGCTGCAGCGGATCGCGCCAGAGCGCCTCCTGCGACGGAAACTCCTCGGCGAGCTTCGCCGTGAGCTCCGGAGAGTCCGCGAGCTCCTCGAGGCTGCGCCAGAACGCGCGGCCCTTCTGTTCCGAGAGCTTGGCGCGGATGAGGTCGAGGTCGAGTGCGCTCATCGGTGGCACATGCTGCAGTTTTCGAGCTGGGCGGTGACGATACCGTAGGCCTCGACGAGCGCGGGACCGAGGTCGGCCTGCAAGACCGGATCGCTCTCGACACCCGCGGCCTGGAGGATGGAGCGCGTGTCGCCGTCGAGCGCGCTCCACGCGATCGGGGTCTCCCAGTCCATGTCGAAGATGCTCTCGCGCGGACGAATGAAGCGCTCGGGCTCACGGTGGCACGCGAGGCACCAATCCATGTTGAGCGAGTGCTCGCGCCAGACGAGCGGCATCTCGTCGACCGCGCCGTGGCACGTCGAGCAACCGACACCCTGCGCGACGTGGATCGAGTGATTGAAGTACGCGAAATCGGGCAGGTCGTGCACGCGCACCCACTCCACGGACTTGTTGGTCCTCCAGCTCTCGCGGACGGGTTCGAGCATCGGCGCGTCCGTGAAGAGCTGGCTGTGGCACGTCATGCAGGTCTTCGTCGGCGGGATGCCGGCGAACGCGCCTTCCTCCACGCTCCCGTGGCAGTACCGGCAGTCCAGCCCGATCCCCTTGACGTGGTGCTTGTGGCTGAACGGCACCGGCTGCTCGCGCGCGACCTGGGCCTGCGTGATGTACGGCGAGCGATGGACGCGATCCCCGATCCAGAGCGCGCCCGCGGCGATGAACGCCGCACCGAAGATGGTCGCCTTCGCGACCAGGTTCGCGCTGGGGTGGAAGATCTGGGCCATGGAGTCGCGAGTTCTCTAGAGGCGGCGACCCCAGGGCGTGGCGCGCGTGTGCCTCGTTGCCGGTCCCCTAGGTCACCGGCAGCGCGCATGCTAGTGCGAATGCGCCGACTGTCCACCGGGGAACGGCGGATCTCGGGTCCGACGATCGGGAGGTGTTTCCACGGCGTCTGCGCGAGCGGCTGCTACGATGTTCCGCCGCGGTCTCGCGTGGATCGCCGTCCCTGACCCGTACCGGCTATCGCCGTCGCGCGGACGCTTCTCGGACCTGCTCCAGCAGTCGCCGCGAGATTCCGATTCGCCTGTGTCCCGCGGGGAAGACGCGCTCGATCGTGGCGACGGCCTCGGCGAGATTCTCCTCGGCCGCGACGAGGTCGCCGGTCTGGAACTGCCAGGCACCGAGGTTGTACTGGGCCGTGGCGCTGCCCTCGTGCTCGGACCCCCAGACCAGACGCATCGTGGCGAGACCCTCGCGCAGGAAGTGTCCAGCCTCCTCCAGCTCGCCCGCGCAGGAGAGCATGTGACCGAGGTTCATGAGACCCCGCGCGACTTCTCCGTGGAGCTCTCCGAAGATCGCGTAGTGGATGTCGAGGGCTTCACGCGCGAGCTCGACCGCTTCCAGGCAGCGATGCTGCTCCTGCAAGACGACCGCGAGGTTGTTCAGGGAGTTCGCGACGTCCTTGTGATGGCCGAGGATCGCGCGGCGGGTTCGAAGCGCTTCCCGGAACACTTCTTCCGCCTCGGACAGATCGCCACGCTCGCGGTGCAGAACGCCGAGCGCGTTGCGCGTGCTCGCGACGGTGAGGTTCAGATCCCCGTGCAGCTCGATTCGCTCCCGGAGGGTCTGCTCGAGGAGCGGCTGCGCCGCGTCGGTCCGACCGAGATCGAGAAGCGTGCTGCCTAGCAGTCCCCGCACATGCGTCACGTACTCGTGGCCCTCGGGATAGGTCTCGGACACGAGCGGCCACAGGTAGTCGAGGATCTCCAGGGCCGCGTCGTAGTCGCCTCGATCGCCGAGGAGCGCGGCGAGATCACCCAGTGTCGTGGCGACGGGTTCGGAGTCGTCGGAGAAGAACTCACGGGACATCTCCAGAGCGTCCCGATAGAGCGGCTCCGCGAGATCCGGCCGGCCCGTGGAGTGGAGGATGGATCCGAGCTCGTGGAGGCTGTCCGCGACATCCGGATGGCTCGACCCGAAGTACTCCCTTCGCAGGTCGAGCGCTCGCGCGATCTGCGCTCGCGCTTCGTCGTATTCGCCGACGTTCTCGTACGCCTTCCCGATGATCGAGTGCAGGACCGCCCGCACCTCGGCATCATCGGTGAGCCCGTGATCGAGCCGATGCTTGGCCCGGTCCAGCATCTCTCGCACCGTCATGTCACGGTCGATGGCGTTGTGCGGATGGAGTGACGCGAAGATGTCCTGAACGAAGTCCCGCACGGCGTCCGACTTGTGCGCCTGGAGGTTCGCCCGCTCCGCTTCGCTCTCGGCCATCCGCTTCTGCTCTTCGGCCTGAAGGCGCGCCCGCGTCTCTTCCAGCTTGGCGGCGTTCTCCCGACGTCCTGCGGCCACGGCGAGCTGATGCTGTTCGCGGAATCTCGCCGCCTGCGAGGTCGCGTAGATCCCGAACGCGAGGAGGCCGAGAATGACCGTCGCCACGAATGCGGTGGAGAGCTTGTTCCGCGCGACCATCCGCCCGAGCTGGTACGCGGTGCTCGGCGGTCGTGCCTGGACGGGTTGCCCGGCGAGGTAGCGCTCGACGTCGTCCACGAGCTCGCGGACCTCTGCGTAGCGACGCGAGATCTCCTTCTCGAGGGCCTTCTGGACCACGGTGCGCAGATCACCGTCCACCGAGGCCTCGGCCGATGCGGGCCACCGCGGAGCGTCGTCGCGGATTCGGCGAGCGGCGTCCAGCGGAGCGGCGTCCCTGACTTGATAAGGAAGGTCGCCCGCCAGGAGCTCGAACAGGACGACTCCGAGCGAGTAGACGTCGCT
>JAJDET010000174.1 GCA_029259655.1 Planctomycetota bacterium | reverse complement strand
TCTCGGCTCCTGCCGGCACTTTGCGCGCACCGGCGTCCTCGACGACCTGTTCAAGGTCGACTGCGGGGCCGGCACGCGCAAAGCACCAGCAGGAACCGACTCGAGGCGTTCTGGCTCACGACCCCGTGAGGGATGCGGGCTGGCGGAGTCTCGTAGCCTGCGCGACCGGCTCAGCCGCGCTCGACGGGACCGGCGAGCCGGAGGTGGCCGTAGCGGAGGTCGACCTCGAGGCGACCGCCGGGCATCTGGACGGCGACCGGCCAGCCCGTGAGGCCGGAGTCGACGGCCGCGAGGGCGACCGCGCAGGCGCCGCTGCCGCAGGAGCGGGTCTCGCCGACGCCGCGCTCGAAGACCCGCGCGCGGATTCCGTCGGGGGTGGGAACGGCGAGCTCGACGTTGGTCCGCTCGCGGAAGCGCGGGTGCGCCTCGAGACGCGGGCCCAGTCGCGGGAGCTCGCGCGGGTCGACGCCCAGGAGCACACAGTGCGGGTTCCCGACGTCGACCAGGACGACCGCGAGCACGCGCCCGTCGAGGTCGAGGCGCGCGTGCTCGAGCGTGTGGTGCGCACCCATGTCGACGGCCCCGCCGACGACCGAGCCCGCCTCGCGGACGAGCTCGACGCGCGAGAGCCCGGTATCCGTGCGGACGTCGATCGCCTCGGCACCGCTCTTGTCGCCGACCAGCTTCGCCAGGCAACGGAGCCCGTTCCCGCAGGTCTCCGCGCGCGTCCCGTCGGCGTTGTGAACGACCATGCGGACGTCGGCGGCCGCGTCCGGAAGCGCGAGGAGCAGACCGTCGCGGCCGCTCTCGCGGCAGAGCTCCGCGGCGAGGCGTCCCGGGTCTGCCGGCGGCTCGGTGATGAAGCCGTCCCACACGTGGAAGGCGTTCCCGGCGGCGCTGAAGGGCGCGAGCGCGGTGAGGATCTCAGGCACGGCGACCCCCGATCTTGTCCGTGGTCTTGAAGTGCACCTTCGCCACCTCGCCCAGCTTCTCGGGGCCGTGGACCTTCAGGAAGTGACGCGCCGCCTTCTCGACCGGCGGACCGGCGCCCTTCGGCAGGTCGACGGCGACCTCTTCGGAGAGCTCGGCCAGGCGGTCGATGAACGCCGCGCGAGCCAGGAAGCTCGCGGCGGCGACCGAGGCGAAGCGCTCGGCCTTGTGCATCTGCACGAGCTCGACCCCGAGCCCGGCCATGGCGTTCTCGAGCCGGCTCGCGTTCTTCGAGAACTGGTCGATCAGGACCGTGTCGCCCGGACTCGCGAGCTCGGCCATGACCTCGCGATAGAGGTCGGCCAGCACGAGCGCGACGTTCTTTCGCTCCGCGTGCCGTCGGTTGTACTCGGGCGGGTCGACGACGCGGATCGCGTGCGGGAAGGTCTCGGCGAGGATCGGCGCCTGGCGGCGGATGAACACGTCGGAGACCAGCTTGCTGTCGGTGACGCCGCCCTGCTTCAGCTTGGCCGCGTCGCCGGCCTCGAGCCGGATGGCCGCGACCACGAGCGGTCCGAAGTAATCGCCCTTCCCGGACTCGTCACCGCCGATCGAGGGGCCCTCCGGACTCGGCTCCTTCTTGGGAGGTGCCTTCTTGCCGAGGTAGCGCTCGACGAAGAGCTCCGTGGACGCTCCCTGCACGACGAGCTTGCCCGAGCGATAGAGCGTCGCGACGACGCCCTCGCCGCGCGCACTGAAGTGGGCGTGGTCGGCGGGCCGGAGCTCGAACTCTCCGCGGTCGAGCTCGATCTTCAGCTTCTCCTGCTGCGTCTTCGTCAGCTTGTCGACGAACGTCTGCTGCGCCATCTCCTGGGGAGACTAGCTCGCTACCATGCGCGACGCCATGGAGGCGAGCGAGCTCGGGGACACGCTGGACGACGCGATCGAGATCGCGCGCGAGGCTGCGCTCTCGACCCTCGCTCACTTCGGCTCGGCGCTCTTGTCGATCCGCACGAAGGACGACGGCTCACCGGTCAGCGTGGCGGACTGCGAGGCCGAGCGCCTGATCCGGGACCGGCTGGCCGCTCGCTACCCCGCCGACGGGATCCTCGGCGAGGAGGAGGGCGAGACCGCGGGCTCGAGCGGCCGCACCTGGATCCTCGACCCGATCGACGGGACCGTCTCGTTCGTGCACGGCGTGCCGCTCTTCGGGACCCTGCTCGCGCTCGAGGTCGACGGCGAGGTCGTCGTGGGCGTGGCGTCGCTTCCGGCGATCGGGGAGACGGTGGCGGCGGCGAAGGGCCTTGGCGCTCGCTGGTACCGGGGTGACGGGGCGCCCGAGGCGGCACGAGTGTCGGAGGTCGACCGGCTCGAGGACGCCGTGCTCTCGACCACGTCGCACCGCGGGCTCGAGCGCGGGGGCCAAGTCGAAGCCTACGCCCGGCTGCAGGCGCAGGTCGCCCACGAACGCGGCTTCGGCGACCTCTACGGCCACGTGCTGGTCGCCACGGGCCGCATCGATCTGATGGTCGATCCGGTGATGAACGTGTGGGACAACGCAGCCTTGCTCCCGATCCTCGAGGAGGCCGGTGGCACTTTCACCGACCTCGACGGCGTGCGCACGCACCGCGGCGGGAGCGCGCTCTCGACGAACGGGAAGCTCCTCGAGGCGGCGCTGGACCTGCTGGGCTGAGCGGCGCGGCACGTCGCATCAACAGATCGAGATCCGAGCCCGGGATCGAATCGTGCGGCCTTCGGCGCAGTCGGATGAGCTCTCCGCGCCGGTAGAATGCGCCGCCGGTCCGAGGCCGTCGGGGCCTGGTCCGAACCCGCGAACCGCCAGCAACGGAGACTCACGTGCCGTCCGCCACCCACGACTCCATCCTCGAGGCCATCGGAAACACGCCGATGGTCCGGCTGCAGAAGATCGGCAAGAACACGGGCTGCGACATCTTCGCCAAGTGCGAGTTCATGAACGCCGGCGGGTCCGTCAAGGACCGCATCGGGCGCCGCATGGTGGAGGAGGCGGAGAAGAGCGGGCGGATCCAGCCCGGCGACACGCTGATCGAACCGACGTCCGGCAACACGGGCATCGGGATGGCGCTCGCGGCTGCTGTGAAGGGCTATCGGATGATCATCACGATGCCCGAGAAGATGAGCCGCGAGAAACAGGTCGTGCTCGAGGCGCTCGGCGCGGAGATCATCCGCACGCCGACCGAGGCCGCCTGGGACGCACCCGAGAGCCACATCGGGGTCGCGAAGGAGCTCCAGAAGGTCATCCCCAACTCGCACATCCTCGACCAGTACGGGAACGCCGACAACCCGGAGGCGCACTACCACGGGACGGGCAAGGAGATCGTCGAGCAGATGGACGGGCCGTTCGACTTCTTCGTCGCGACGGCAGGCACGGGCGGGACGATCACGGGTGCGGCGAAGCGGATCAAGGAAGAGGTGCCGGGTGTCAAGGTGGTGGGTGTCGACCCGGTCGGCTCGATCCTCGCGGGCCCGGCGACGATCCAGTCCTACAAGGTCGAGGGCATCGGCTACGACTTCATCCCCGACGTGCTCGAGCGCGAGGTCATCGACGAGTGGATCAAGTCGGAGGACCGCGAGTCGTTCCTGATGGCGCGCCGGCTGATCCGCCACGAGGGCCTGCTCGTCGGCGGGAGCTCGGGCTCCGCCGTGTGGGCTGCGGTCGAGATCGCCAAGCGCGAGGGACCGGGCAAGCGGATCGTCACGATCCTCCCGGACTCGGTCCGGAACTACATGACGAAGTTCCTCGACGACGCGTGGATGCGCGAGAGCGGCTTCACCGAGGGCCTGTGGGAGACGCAGACCCTGGGTGAGGTTCTGCGCGGCATGCCCCGGCACGAGCTCCACACGGCAGCGCCGTCGGACACCGTCGCCGACACGGTCATGCGCATGAAGGAGCACGGCGTGAGCCAGCTCCCCGTGACCGACGACGGCCGGCTGACCGGCATCGTGACCGAGTCCGACCTGCTCACGAAGATGGTCGAGGGCAACGCGTCGCTCGCGACCTCGGTCGCCGAGGTCATGTTCCGCAACGTCACGACCGTCCACGTCAACGAGGACGCGAGCGTTCTGACCGAGCTCTTCGTGGGCGGCAACGTCGGGCTCGTCGTCGACGACGACAAGCGCCTGCTCGGCATCCTGACGAAGATGGACCTCGTCGAGCGCCTGACGGGAAGCGCCGGGGATTCCCTGGCGTAGGACCCCCTCAGCACCCCAGCCGGTCGCAGAGGGACGTCAGGTCCCTCGTCACGATGTCCGGCTTCAGGTCCATCGGCAGCGACTCGCCGAGGCGGTTGATCCAGGCCGTGTTCCAGCCGAGCTTGGACGCCGGGCGGATGTCGTGGCGCAGGCTCTGGGCGACGTGCAGGACCTCGCCCTTCGCGAGCTCGAGGCGCGCGAGGGCCTCCTCGAAGTGCGTGGTGGCCGGCTTGTAGGAGCGGAGCTCCTGCGCGGTGATCCGGGCGTCGAACGGGACGTCGAGGATCGAGACGGTCGCGGCCAGCGTGTCGTCGTCGACGTTCGAGAGGATCGCGAGCCGAAAGCGCTCGCGCAGACGCACCAGCGCATCGTGCGTCTCCGCGAACGGCGGCCAGCCGGCCATGCCCTCGACGAGCCGCCCGAGCTCCTCCTCGGTGGGCTCGCGCTTTTGCTTGCGCGCGGCGCGGGCGAGCGAGATCGCGAGCACGTCGCGGTAGGGCCGGTAGGGTCCTGCCTCGAGCTCGAGCTCCTCGTTCGCGCGGTCGGCGAGCAAACGGTCCAGATCGACGCGGTCGAGGCTCGCCGTGGAGCTCACCCAGGCACCGAGCCCACCGAGCCAATCCACGAGGGTCCCGTAGCAATCGAAGGTCAGCGCACGGACGCGGTCTAGGTCGAGCTTGGCCATGAGAATTCGTTCTTCAATCTTCGTCTCCAGACGAGGTACGCGCGCGGCTCTCGCCCTGCAAGTGCTCGAGGCCGCCGAGCACGCAGAAGACCGCTGCGAGGATACCGAGGGGGTTCGGCAGCACGACGACGCAGTTCAGGAGCGCGACGCCGATCAGCACCTGTACCCAGCGCCGCGAGCCGCGCCAGGCGAGGACGCAGACCGCGAGCGAGAAGAGGGCACACGCCATGAGCCCGACGAGGAGCAGGCCGCCGAGCACGACGAGCACGAGCGCGATGCCCCCGGCCTGGAGGTCGAGCCCGGTCGCCCCGAGGAAGAGCGCGAGGGTGCCGATCGCGCCGGCCAGGGCGCAGAGCGCGACGACGACGACCTCGTGAGCGGCCAGGAGGCCGATCCCGAGCTTCAGGAGGGCGGGGCGAGGGGTCTCTTCCGGCATGGCGCCGCTTCTACTTCGACCGTCATGGGCCTCGACCTTGGGGCCGGTCGCCATCCCGCTACGAAGACGCAAATAAGCCCCGTGACAGCCGGGCGCAGCCGGCGAGGGGAAGCGAGCGGGGTCCGCTATCTTGCCGCGGCGGCTCGGCCGCGAATGCACCGATGCGACTCCTGCTCTCGATGGCGGCCGGGATCGACCGACTCAACCGCGTGATCGGGCGGGCGGTGGCCCTCCTGTGCGGGCTCATGGTCGCGGTCGGAGCGTTCAACGCCATCGCGCGCTACGTCGAGAAGGACCTGGGGCTGGAGCTCGCCTCGAACGCCTACGTCGAGCTCCAGTGGTACCTCTTCAGCCTCGTCTTCCTGCTGGGAGCCGCCTACACGCTCGGCAAGAACGGGCACGTCCGCGTCGATGTCCTCTACGGGCGGCTCGGGGACCGCGGGAAGGTCTGGATCGACCTGGTCGGGACGTGTGTGTTCCTGTTGCCGTTCTGCGTCTTCGGGCTGTGGTTCTGCTGGCCGTCGGTTCTGCACTCGTGGGAGACGCTGGAGGTCTCGCCCGATCCGGGCGGGCTCGCGCGCTATCCGATCAAGAGCGCGATCCTCGCGAGCTTCGGCCTCCTGTTCCTGCAGGGTGTATCCGAGGCTCTCAAGCGCGTCGGATGGCTCCTCGGCGAGCCGCTCTGGCAGGGAGCGCTCCCCGAGCTCGAGGAAGCGAACGAGACGGGGGCGAGCACGTGACCGGGGACTGGCTCGCACCGCTGATGTTCGCGGTCGTCTTCCTGCTGATCTTCTCGGGCTACCCCGTCGCATTCGCACTCGGCGGGACGGCGCTCTTCTTCAGCGGTTGGGGCGTCTGCTGCGGCTACTTCGACTGGAGCTGGCTGAACGCGATGCCCGAGCGCGTGTTCGGCGTGATGTCGAACTACGTGCTCCTGGCCGTGCCGTTCTTCATCTTCATGGGCACGCTGCTCGAGCGCTCGAAGCTGGCCGAGGACCTGCTCACGACGATCGGCATGCTGTTCGGCCCGTTGCGGGGAGGGCTCGCGCTCGCGGTCGTCTTCGTGGGGGCGTTGCTCGCCGCCGCGACGGGTGTGGTCGGAGCGTCCGTGGTCGCGATGGGGCTCATCTCGCTGCCCGTGATGCTGCGCTACGGGTACAGCCAGGAGCTGTCGGTCGGCGTCATCGCGGCGTCGGGGACGCTGGGGCAGATCATCCCGCCGAGCGTGGTGCTGGTCGTGCTCGCGGACCAGCTCGGGGAGCCGGTCGGCGACCTCTTCGTCGGCTCGCTCGTCCCCGGTCTCCTGCTCGCGAGTCTCTACGCGGTGTACGTGGTCGGGATCGCCGTCTTCCGGCCGAGCGCGGCACCGGCGCTCCCTGCCGAGGAACGCACGATCCGCGGCACCGCGCTCCTCTGGCGTGTGCTGCTCGTCCTCCTGCCGCCGTTGGTCCTGATCCTCGTGGTGCTCGGGAGCATCTTCGCCGGCATCGCGACGCCGACGGAGGCGGGTGCGCTGGGGTCGGTCGGCGCCGTCGCGCTCGCCGCGGCCAACCGCCGGCTCACGTGGAAGGCCCTGTGGGGGACGATGGAGCACACGACGCGCCTGACGTCGATGGTCCTGTTCCTGCTGATCGGCTCGACGGCGTTCAGCCTCGTCTTCCGCGGACTGAACGGCGACCTGTGGATCGAGAGCCTGCTCACGAACCTGCCCGGCGGGAAGGCGGGCTTCCTCGTGGTCGCGAACCTCGTCATCTTCGTGCTCGGGTTCTTCATCGACTTCTTCGAGATCGCCTTCATCATCCTGCCGCTGCTCGTCCCCGCGGCCCGCGCGATGGGGGTCGACATGGTCTGGTTCGGCGTGATGATCGGGATGAACCTCCAGACGTCGTTCCTCACGCCGCCCTTCGGCTTCTCGCTCTTCTACCTGCGCGGCGTGGCGCCGAAGGAGGTGAAGACGACCGCCATCTACCGCGGCGCGATGCCCTTCATCGGGATCCAGCTCGTCGGGCTCGCTGCGATCTGCATCTGGCCCGAGATGGTCGACTGGCTGCTCGAGCCCGACCCCGACTGACGTACGGCGTCAACACGTACGGCGTCAGTCACTTTCCTACACCCGCGGACGAGACGATACGGTGCTCGAGACGCGATATGCGCGGGTGGGGGAAAGTGACTGTCGCCGTTCGTGGACGCCCGCTCTTCTACCTGCGCGGCGTGGCGCCGAAGGAGGTGAAGACGACCGCGATCTATCGCGGCGCGGTGCCCTTCATCGGGATCCAGCTCGTCGGGCTCGTGGCGATCTGCATCTGGCCCGAGATGATACGGAGCCGCGGGGGGAACCACCCGGATAGGAGGGGGGGGGAGGCGGAGAAGCGCCCCCCCAACAAAACACCGGGG
>JAJDET010000173.1 GCA_029259655.1 Planctomycetota bacterium | reverse complement strand
GGAGCGTCGCGACCCGGAAGCCGTCCTGCGGCTCCTCGACGAGGCGCGCATCGAGCAGCTCTTCATCATCTTCACTCCGTTGCAGCAGCTGGCCGAGGCGGCTGAACGGACCGGCGTCGTGCCGAGAGCCCTGCGCGAGGTCGTCACGGCCGGGGAGCGGGTGCAGGTCACGCCCGCCCTCGCCCGCTTCTTCGAGCGCATGCCCGAGTGCCGCTTCCAGAACCAGTACGGCCCGTCGGAGACGCACATCGTGTGTGGAACGGAGCTCGTGGGCGCCCCGGCCACCTGGCCGCGCCTGCCGTCGATCGGCCGCGCGGTCCCCGGCTGCACGGCGTACGTGCTCGATGCCGGAGGCGACCTCCTGCCGGAGGGCAGCGAGGGCGAGCTCTACCTCGGCGGCGTCGCCGTCGCGGACGGCTACCGCGCGCGACCGGCGATGACGGCCGAGCGCTTCGTGCCGGACCCCTTCGCCGCGTCGCCCGGAAGCCGCCTGTACCGCACGGGCGACCTCGCTCGCTGGCTCCCGAACGGAGAGCTCGAGTTCATCGGGCGGTGCGACCACCAGGTGAAGATCCGCGGCTACCGGATCGAGCTGGGCGAGATCGAAACCGTCGTCTCGGAGCACCCGGATGTGGGTGAGTGCGTGGTCGTCGTTCGCGAGGACCGGCCCGGCGATCCGAAGCCGGTCGCGTACGTGGGCTCGGGGCGCGGCGACGACCTGGTTCGTGAGCTCGGCCTCTTTCTCGCGGATCGGCTGCCCGAGCCCATGCTGCCCGCGGCGATCGTGATCCTCCCGGCGCTCCCCCAGACGCCGAACGGCAAGGTCGATCGCCTCTCGCTCCCGGCGCCGGGCGGAGAGCGGCCCCCGCTCGAGGAGGAGTACGTCGCTCCCGAGAGCGAGCTCGAGCGAACCCTGGCCGCGATCTGGTGCGAGGTGCTCCAGCTCGAGCGCGTCGGAGTCGGCGACGGCTTCTTCCGGCTCGGCGGCCACTCACTGCACCTGCTCGAGGTGCACGCGGGGATCCGCGTGCGCCTCCCCGAGCACTCCGTGGCCGTCGTCGATCTGTTCCACCATCCCACGATCCGGAGCCTGGCCGCCTTCCTCGAGGCCGGACCCGGAGACGGCGGCGAACGAGCGGCCTCGGAACGCGGCAAGCTCCAGCGTGCCGGACTCGCGAGCCTGGGGCGCCGGGTCGGTGAAGGGAGTCATGGCTCCGCGTCCTGACGCCGTGCTCGACGGCAGGGTCGCCGTCGTCGGCATGTTCGCGCGCGTGCCCGGAGCGCGCGGCGTCGAGGAGTACTGGCGCCTGCTCCGGAACGGGGAGCAACCGGCGGTCGAGCTCTCGGACGAGGAGCTCTCGGCTGCGGGTGTCGGCGAGGATCTCCTCCGCGACCCTCGCTACGTCAAGCGCGGAACCGTTCTCGAAGGCGTCGACGAGTTCGACGCCTCCTTCTTCGGCTATACGCCGCGCGAAGCGCGGGAGATGGACCCCCAGCAGCGGTTGTTCCTCGAGGGCGCCTGGCACGCGCTCGAGCACGCCGGGTACGACAGCACCCGCTACCCGGGATCGATCGGGGTGTACGCGGGTTCCAGCCTGAACACCTATCTCCTGAACTGCTCGTTCGCCGGACGCGACTTCGCGGCCGCGATGGACGACGTCCAGACGCTGATGGGCAGCGACAAGGACTTCCTCGCCACTCGCGTGTCCTACCACCTCGACCTCGACGGCCCGAGCCTGGTCGTGCAGAGCACGTGCTCGACCTCTCTCGTCGCCGTGTGCCAGGCCTATCAGGCCCTCCTCACGCACCAGTGCGACATGGCGCTGGCGGGCGGCGTGTGCATCCGGATCCCGCAGGGCCGCGGCCACCTCCACACGGAGGAGGGGATCCTGTCGCACGACGGTCACTGCCGGCCGTTCGATGCCGAGGCCAGCGGGACCTTCTTCAGCAACGGGCTCGGAATCGTCGTGCTCAAGCGCCTGGAGGACGCGCTTCAGGACGGCGATCGCGTGTACGCCGTCTTGCTCGGAGCCGCCGTCAACAACGACGGAGCCCACAAGGTCGGCTACACCGCACCGAGCGTGAAGGGGCAGGCCGAGGTGATCGCGATGGCCCAGGGCGTCGGCGACGTCGACCCCGCGACGGTCGGCCTGATCGAAGCGCACGGAACCGGGACTCGGCTCGGCGATCCGATCGAGTTCGCGGCGCTGTGCAGGGTCTTCCGCACGCGCGCGCGCGGCTCCTGCGCGCTGGGATCGGTGAAGGCGAACCTCGGGCACCTCGACACGGCGTCGGGCGTCGCGGGCCTGATCAAGGCCGTGCTGGCCTTGCACCACCGGGAGATCCCGCCGGCCGTCGACTTCGAGCGACCGAACCCCGACATCGACCTGGCGGCGAGCCCGTTCTTCGTCCCGACCGAGGTCACCGGGTGGACGGACGCTCCGCGCCGAGCAGGAGTGAGCTCCTTCGGGATCGGCGGGACCAACGCCCACGTCGTGCTCGAGGAAGCGCCGGAGCTCGCGCCGGCGTCCGATTCGGAGACCTGGCAGCTCCTCCCGCTCTCCGCCAAGACGCCCGCTGCGCTCGTCGCGATGACCGACGGCCTGGCGCAGCACCTGCGGGCGCATCCGGAAGTCTCGCTGGCCGACGTCGCGTACACGTTGCAGGTCGGGCGGAGGGAGTTCGCAGAGCGGCGCGCGGTCGCGGCGCACGACGTCGCGTCTGCGATCGCCGCGCTCGAGTCTGCGGCCAGCTCCAGGGAGGCGCCGGAAGCCGTCTCGGAGCTCCGCCGGTCGTGGCTGGCCGGAGAGCCCGTCGACTGGGACTCCTTCCACGCGGGCGCGCGGCGACGTCGCGTCGCGCTTCCGGGCTACCCCTTCGAGCTCGAACGATTCTGGGCCGAGCCCGCGGCGCCGGAACGCGACCCGGTCGCAGCGCTGCGGGTTCCCTCGTGGAAGCGCTCCATCGCGTACAGGGCCGAACCCGCGACGGCACGCCGGGTGCTCCTGTTCAGCGATGGGGAGATCGGTGACCGGCTGGTCGCCCTCTTGCGCGCACGCGGCGACACGGTCCTGGTCGTCCGCGTCGGCACCTTCGGTCGCACCGGCGACGGCGACTTCACGCTCGACCCGAGCGTGCCCGAGGACCATGCGCGCCTGTGGAAGGCACTTCGCGCAGAGGGGCTGCCGGAGCGCATCGTCCACCTGTGGCTCCTGGGCGACGGCGCCCGGAGCGATGCGCTCGACCGGGGCTTTCGGACCCTGGTCCGGATGGGGCAGGACCTGGTCGGGGAACCGTGCGCCCGGCCGCGGGAGGCGACGGTCGTCACCGCGGGACTCTTCGACGTCACGGGACGAGAGGAGCTCTGCCCCGACGCGGCGACCGTCGTCGGTCCATGTCGCGTCATCCCGCTCCACGATCCCCGATTCGAGTGCGCGCTGGTCGACGTCGATCCGCGGGAGCTCGATCCCCACGAGCTCGCCGCGTTCCTGTTCGAGGAAGTGAGCGCAGGACCGCTCGAGCCCGTCGTTGCGTTGCGTGGTCGGCATCGCTGGATACCCGTGTTCGAGCCCGTTCCGCCCCACGGACGCCGGTCGCCGCTCCGGGAGCGAGGCGTCTACCTGGTCACCGGCGGCCTCGGCGGCATCGGGCTGGAACTGGCCGCGTTCCTGGCTCGTACACGCCGAGCGCGTCTCGTGCTCGTCGGCCGGACGGAGCCGGGGCCCGGCGATCCGCGCCGGGCACGGATCGAGGAGCTGCGCGCGCTCGGAGCGGACGTCGTGATCGAGGTCGCAGATGTCGCCGACGGGACCCGGATGGCGGAGGTCTTCCGCGCCGCTCGCGAGCGCTTCGGCGCGCTGCACGGGATCCTCCACGACCTGTGCGACGAGGAGACCGACTTCCTCGTGCTGTTCTCGTCCGTCTCCTCGATCACCGGCGACGTGGGCCAGGCGGCGTACGTCTCGGCCAGTGCCTTCCTCGACGCGTTCGCGCTGTCGCGCGTCGAGGGCGAGCGACCGTTCGTGCAGTCGATCGACTGGGACGTCTGGAGAGGCGTGGGCATGGCGGCCGGTCACCAGGTTCCCGAACACCTGGACGTGCTGGATGCGCGCCAGGGGATCGAGCTCTTCCAGGCGGCGCTCGCCTCGGGCCGGCGTCGGGTCGTGGCCTCGAGGCGCGATCTCGAGCCGGCGCCGGCCGTCGGGACCGAGCCCGCCGCTGCGCCTTCCGATCGCGTCGCTCCGCGAACCCCGCTCGAGCGGTCCGTGGCCGGGATCTGGAGCGAGCTCTTGGGGCTAGGCGAGATCGGAGTGCACGACGACTTCCTGGATCTCGGGGGGCACTCGCTCCTGGCCACGCAGCTCCTGAACCGGTTGCGCCGGCAGTTCGAGGGGGCGGACCTGTCGCTGGTCCAGTTCTTCGACAACTCGACCGTGGCGGAGCTCGCCCTGCTCCTCGAGCCGAGCCGTCCGGGCGGGAATGCGGAGCCGTTGCGCTCCGCGGTGGGGCTCGACGTCCCGCCGCGTCGCTTCGGCGCACCGGCGAAGCGCGTCGGAGGGGTCGCCTTCGTGCTCGCCGCTCCGCGCTCCGGCTCCACGCTCCTGCGGCTGATGCTCTCCGCCCATCCCGAGATCTTCTGCCCGCCGGAGCTGTGGCTGCTCCCGTTCGAGGATCTCGACGAGTGGAGCCGGGACCCGCTCGCTCCCGTCTACCGCGACGGCCTCGTGCACGCCCTTGCGGAACGGCTCGGGCTCGAAGCGGACGGAGCGCGCGCGGAGATCGAGCGACTGACGCAGCGCGGCGCGGGGCTCGCGGAGGTCTACGACCTCCTGCGCGGCGACG
>JAJDET010000172.1 GCA_029259655.1 Planctomycetota bacterium | reverse complement strand
TGCCGTTCTCGTCGCGGTAGTCCCTGAAGTCGCTCTCGTCGAAGGGTTCGAGCACCACGAACTCGCGCAGGGTCAGCGGCAGCCCCACGTCGCTGTCGATGTCGGGCGGGTCGCTCAGGAGGTAGGGCTTGGGGAGGACCGACGCCGAACGCTCGCGCATGTGGTCGAGCATCGCGTCGGCCATCAGCTCCGCGTCGCCGAGGTCGATGTCGGCCGTCGTCCCCTCTCGGCACAGGTCGAGGATCTTCGCGACCCTCGTGCGGGCCTTCTCGGCCTCCGCCGCGTCCTCGGCGAGCATGCCGAGCACGTTGTACTTGCTGTCCTCGTCCTGGAAGAGGATGCGCAGGGAGAGGTCGTTGATCTCGAAGCGCCCGGGTCGCGCCCACTGATCCCGGGACGAATCCGTCGGTCCGGCCGCAGCTGCCCCGCCGTCCTGACCGGGGAGTCCTCCACCGGAGCCCAGCCCGCCCCCGGCTTGTCCGGACGCCGCATCCGCTTCTCCGTCCGCGGCGAGGTCCTCGAAGATCCGCAGGAGCACCGACTCGATGGCCGAGTCCATGTTGGCGAGCGTCGTCTGGTTCCGTGCGATCCTCCCGTCGGTCGTGGTGCTGATGCTGATCTGGAACACGATCACCACGAGCACGAACAGGACCAGCATGGCCATCATCAGGGCCGCGCCGCGTCGCGCGGCGGCCGCCTTCCAGGCCGTTCTGTGCAGGATCTTCACGGGGCGTCGAGGACGACCGGGTCTCCAGGGTCTTCCCGAACGCAGGTGATTCTATTCCTGCCCGAGCCCGTGCCCGCGCCCGTGGCCGATTTTCATCGGCTCCCCCGACCGCTCAGAATTCCCGGTTGAAGTCCGAGCCCTCGAGGATCCTGGGGCGGATGAAGAACAAGACGTGCGTGCGTGTCGTCTGGGTGAACTTCGACTTGAACAGCCAGCCGAGGAGCGGGATGTCCCCGAGGATCGGGACCTTGCGTTCCTGCTCGCGCTGCCGCTCGGTCGTCAGCCCTCCGAGGATCAACACCTGCCCCTCCTTCAGGTAGACGACGGTGTTGACGCTGCGCTTGGCGATGATCGGCGTCTGGAGGCCCCCGGCCTGCTCCGCGACCACGGTCGTCAGGGTCCCCGCCTCCTGTGAAGCCTCGATATCGATGTGCAGCGCGAAGGTATCGGTGGCGATCACGCGCGGGACGATGTAGAGCTTGACCCCGACCTCCTTGAAGTCGAGCGTCGCGTTGAACGTCCCCGTGTCGCTGATGCTCTTGACGTTGAAGAAGGGCAGCTCTTCGGTGTTCAAGATCTCCGCGCGCCCGCCCTCCCGGACAGCGATCTTCGGCTGCGAGATGATCGACACGTTGTCCCAGGAAGCCATCGCCTCGAAGATCGCGGTGACCGCGACACCGTCCTGCACCGCACCGAGCGACAGGATCGCCTCGTTCGCGCTCTCGGCGTTCGGGAAGTTGAGCAGGATGTCGTCGATGAGGCCCGTTCCCGGGAGTTGGGCCGTGGGGATCAGGTCGCCGGCCGTGTTGACCTGTGGCCGGACGCCGTAGTCGAGGACGTTCGTCTCCGTCAGCTCGACGATCTTGGCCTCGATTTCGACCTGGGGAATGCCGGTGGCAAAGAGCGCCATGAAGTACTCGACGTCGTCCATGAGCTCCTGGGACGCCGTGCAGACGAGCCAGTCCGCCATCGGGACATCCAGGTCCTTGGGCGGGAACTGCCGCAGGTTCTGGTAGAGCTCCGCGTCCCAGTTCTCGAGCAGGACCGCCTTGACCACCGTCGTATCCGGGTCGCCCGGACTGTCGAACTGGACCTCCTGGACCGGCATGAAGCCCTGCTTCGACATCATCAGCATCAGGTCGAGCATTCGCCGACCGCGCTTCGGCGGCAGCGGGTAGGGCTTCGTGACCCGGCCGTCGTCGTGGACGATGATCCTTCCGCCGAAGGCGAGGTACGGATTCTCGCGTCGCTCCGGTGCGACGGGGTCGGCCTCCTCGGCTCGATCGACGCGGCCGCCCTCGGCCAGCGCCTCCGCCATCACGCGCTCGTCGACCGCGGCCGTCTCGTCGAAGCTCCCCGCCACGACCGCTTCGCCCTCTTCTTCGGGAGTCCCCAGCGAGAGCTCGTCCCTCTCGGCGTGAACGGGCTCGGCGCCCGCGGTGACCATCTCCGTCAAGTCCTCCAGCGTTCCCTGACGGTTTTCACGGGGCCGGGACGGCGAGGACCGGCACGCAGCACAGACCGCGAGCACGGTCAGCGCGAACGCGACGAATGCGTTGGACGAGGAAGACCTCACCATGGGGAGGGAGACGAACGGCGGAACCCGGCCATACTTGAAGCAAAGCGGGCCCTGGGCGCGAGCCTCCGCATCCCCCTTCGTCTCCATCCGGAGAGCGCTTGAGCCCCCGGGAGCTCCTGGAGGCCGTCCTCGAGGCGGTCGAGCCCCCTCGGCCGGACTCGGGGGGCGACCTCAGTCGTCGAGGTCGTCGGGAAACTTCTTCCCGACCTTCTTGGTGATGTCCGCGATCCGACGGCCGTCCTCGTGCCGGATCTCCTTCCAGACGCTGCAGTGGTCCTCGTCCTCGCGAACCTCGTCACAGGCCTCCCGGATGCGGTCGGTGGCCTTCTGCTGCAGGGAGATGCCCTCGGCCGACTCGGGGTCGATGCCCTCCCGCTTCATCTTCTTCACCTCGGGCGTCGCATCCCAAAGGTGGTCGTAGTCGACCCTTGCGGGGTCGCTGAGGGCGCGCAGGTCCGAGAGACCGCAGATGTTGTCCTCCCGCTCGGCGACCCAGTCGTCGGCGACGGCCCGCAGTTCCTGCGGGATCGAGCGCGCCTCGAGGGAGGGAGGCACGGCGGAGATCGCGGTGATGACCGCGAGGAGGGCCAGCGCGGGAAGGGGACCAACCATGGGAGCTCGTCTGAAGTATGGCACCGGATCGAGAACGCCGCGACGTGAGATCGCGAGTCCGCCGGTGACCTGTCCATCGGCTCTAGACGCACTTTTCGAGGCAGTGCGCAGCGGAAACCTCGAGAAACACCCCGGGTTCCCGCCTGTGGGGCGGATTCGAACCCAAAGAAACGGGGATCCGCCCCCGTGAGGGGGGGATCCCCGTTCGTGGTACGAGCCTCTCGACCGTCGAGTCTAGGTGGTGACCATGGCCTGTCGGCGGGACAGCTTGATCTTGCCGCGATCGTCGACGTTGATGACGACGACCTCGACCTCGTCCCCCATCGAGACGACCTCCTCGACCTTCTCGATGTACCCCTCCTCGAGCTCCGAGATGTGGCACATGCCCTCGACGCCGGGGAGGATCTCGATGAAGGCACCGAAGTCCTTGATGCCCTTGACGGTCCCGGTGTAGCGGGAGCCGATCTTCGGAAGGGCGCACATGCCCTCGACCGCGTCGGTGCACTTCTTCACCAGGTCGCTGTTGATCCCGAAGATCTGCACGGTCCCGTTGTCGTCGACCGAGATGCGGACCTTGAACTGCTCCTGCAAGCCCTTGATGTTCTTGCCACCGGGCCCGATCAGGAAGCCGATCCGCTCCGAAGGGATCTTGACCGTCTCCATGCGCGGTGCGTGCTCGGAGATGTCCGCCTCCGGACGCGGAACCGCTTCGAGCATCTTGCGCAGGATGTAGCGACGGCCCTCACGGGCTTGCTCCAGGGCCTGCCCGAGAAGACTGCGGTCGATCGACTTGACCTTGATGTCCATCTGGAGCGCGGTGATACCGAGCCCGGATCCGGCGACCTTGAAGTCCATGTCTCCGGTGTGGTCCTCGGAACCGAGGATGTCGGACAGGATCACGGTCCGGTCCCCGTCCTGGACGAGGCCCATCGCGATGCCCGCCACGGGCTGCGACAGCGGCACACCCGCGAGCATGAGCGAGAGGCACCCGCCGCAGACGCTCGCCATCGAGGACGAGCCGTTCGACTCCGTGATCTCGGAGACGATGCGCAGCGTGTAGGGGAACGACTCCTTCGGGGGCAGGACCGTCACCAGGGCGCGCTCGGCCAGCATCCCGTGGCCGATCTCACGCCGTCCGGGGCCCATGATGCGCCGGGTCTCACCGACGCTGTAGGGCGGGAAGTTGTAGTGGAGGTAGAAGGACTTTTTGTACTCCTCGTCGATGCCGTCGATGATCTGCTCGTCGTCGGGCGTGCCGAGCGTCGTGCTGACGATCGCTTGCGTCTCCCCGCGGGTGAACAGCACCGAGCCGTGGTTCCGCTTGACGAAGTTCGGGTGGATCGTGATCTCCCGGATCTCGTCGTGGGCGCGGTTGTCGATGCGCTTCCCGCCCAGGATGATCTCGCGCTGGATCTCGACCTCGAGGTCGTGGAAAGCGTTCTTCACGGCCTTCGTGCGTGCCGCGAGCTCGAACCGATCTTCGTAGCCGGCCGTGAGCTCCGTGAGGACGTCCTTGCGGACGGCCCGGACCGCATCGTCGCGCTCGTGCTTGCCGGGCGTGAAGATCACGTCCTCGACGCGGCCGCGGTACTTCGCGACGGCTGCGTGGAGCTCCTCGTCCTTGGTGGGCGGCTTGAACTCCATCTTCTCCCGACCGGCCTTCTCGCGCAGCTCCTCGCAGGCGCTGACGATCGTCCGGATCGTGTTGTGAGCGAGCTCGAGGGCGTCGAGCATATGCTCTTCAATGATCTCCTTGGCCCCGGCCTCGACCATGACGATGCCGTTCGTGTGCCCGGCGACCACGAGGTCGAGCTCGGACTCCGCGCGGCGGCGCGTGTCGTCGGGGAACGCGAGGAACTCGTTGTCGTAGCGCGCGATGCGCGTGGCGCCGAGTGCGCCCTCGAACGGAATCGAGCTGACGTGCAACGCGGCGAACGACGCGATCATCGCGAGCATGTCCGAGTTGTTCACGCCGTCGTAGCCGAGGGTGCGGCTCATGACCTGCACCTCCTGGCGGAACCCGTCGGGGAAGAGCGGACGGATCGACCGGTCGATCATCCGCATCGTGAGGATCTCCTTCGTGGTCGGACGGCCCTCACGCTTGAAGAACCCGCCGGGGATCTTGCCGGCAGCCTCGGTCTTCTCACGGTAGTCCACCGTGAGGGGGAAGAAGTCCAGGTCGTCACGGCCTGCGCTCGTGACGACTGCTGCGAAGACCTGCGTTTCTCCGATCGTTGCGATCACTGCGCCGTGGGCCTGACGCGCGACCTGTCCGGTCTCCAGCGTCAGCGTCTTCCCGGCGACCTCGCAGGTCACTCTCGTGGGATTCAAACTCATCTTTTCTCTCTACTTTCCTTCGACTCGATCTCGTCTTCGTCGATTCAACTTGGGTGTTCTGTCAGCCCCTCATCCCCTCATCCACCGGGGTCGGCGGCGCGATTCGCGTGAGAGGGGCGCGCGGTCGGGGCGAGCCTCGGCGCGCGGTTCATCTCTACCGACGCAGTCCCAGGCGCTTGATCAGGCTCTGGTAGCGGCTCGGATCGGTGCGGCGCAGGTACTTCAAGAGCTTGCTGCGCGTGCCGACCATCATCAGGAGCCCGCGCCGCGACGTGAAGTCCTTGCGGTGGGCCTTGAGGTGCTCGGTGAGGTTTCGAATGTGCTCCGTCAGGAGAGCCACCTGGACCTCGGGCGATCCGGTGTCTCCGTCCTGGCTGCCGAACTCCTTGATGAGCTCGGCCTTGCGTTCTGTGGCGATGGCCATGGTGTCTCCTGGTGCGTGGATTCTCTGGACTTGCCCGCCCCCCAGAGCAGGATCCTCCGGGCGGGGGTGCGACGTCCTGTGGGGCCCCTTCCACGTGGGGCCCATCCATCCGGCATCCGCCGGGGACGTCCATACGAACGGGGCAGTCTAGCGAATCACGCCCTGCGGAGGACACCCCGGGCTACCGGACGGCCTAGCGCAGGTCGACCGGCACCGGGTCCCGCGTGGGCAGCTCGCGCAGGATCTCGGCCGCCAGGATCTCGGCGGCCCGGTCGTAGAGGTCCCTCTCGGTGAGCCTGACCTTGTCGAAGGCCAGCTCGATCCGGCGCTCGAGGGTCACTCCCCACAGGGGATCCCCGTCCGGACGTGCTCCGTCGACCACCTCGGCCGTCAGCGTCACGCGAATCGCTCCGTGGGTCGCCAGGAGGGTCCTGTCCCATTCCCGGATCACGACGCGCAGGAGTCCCCCGGCCTCGAGAGAGTCGGCGCTGAAGCCCGCCTCGACCCAGTGCTTGTCCACGAAATCGAGGTCGATCGGGCTGTAGAGATGGTCGGCGACGCCCGCGTAGAGCATGCGGCGCAGCGTGGCCACGGGGGCCGTCCCGTCCTCGGAGCGATCCTCCACGGGGACCACCGCGAGGTCGGCCGGCTGGAACTCCTCGAGCCCGTAGAAGGGGTGGCGGATCGTCTCGTTCTGAGGATCGACCCGGGTCAGGCCGCAGCCACCGGCGAGGAGGGCGGCCGCGAGGAGCCCGCTGAGCGGCGTTCGGTCGGGGATCGCGAAACGCATGGCTTCCATTCTCCTTCGTTCGGCGTGCCCGTGGTGCGTGGAGCCCGGAACACCCGGATTCTAGGGAGGACTTGGGCTGCGGAGAAGCGCGGGGCTCAGAGGAGCGTGAACGAGACCTTCGGGGAGTGCGCGTAGATCTCCGCCTCGCGGGCGAGGTCGCTCCACAGGAGGAGGTCGGGCTCGGCGTCCATGGGATCGAACAGGGGGAACGTCTCCCAGGCGAAGACCGAGATCTCGATGGTCGTCGTGGATCCGGGACCGTTCAGGAGCGGTCGCGGGTCGGGGGCGAGGTCGGGGAAGTGGACGGTCACCGTCGGCGTACCGCCCGGCTCGAGCCTGCAGAGCACCCACTGCCGCCCCGGCACCCCTCCCAGGTCCTCGGCCAGGGTCCCCCGATGCAGCCCTCGCCCATCGAGGGAGAGGCCGGAGGCGTCGTCCCCGACGTCGGTGAAGGTGAGGT
>JAJDET010000171.1 GCA_029259655.1 Planctomycetota bacterium | reverse complement strand
CCGCGGGCTCCGGTAGGCTCCGCCGCGATCATGGACGTCGTGTGCATAGGAGGAGGGCCCTCGGGCCTCTACTTCTCCATCCTCGCCAAGAAGGCGCGGCCCGAGAGCCGCGTCCGGGTTCTCGAGCGCAACAAGGCGGACGACACCTTCGGGTGGGGCGTCGTCTTCTCGGACGAGACCCTGGACAACTTCGAGAGGGCCGACCCCGAGAGCTTTGCCGCGATCCGCTCCGAGTTCGCCTACTGGCAGGACATCGACACGCACTACGGCGGGACGTGCGTCCGATCCACGGGACACGGGTTCTGCGGCCTCTCGCGGAAGCGCCTGCTCGAGATCTTTCACGCACGCTGCCGCGAGCTCGGCGTGGAGCTCGAGTTCGAGCGCGAGGTGTCCGACCTCGCCGAGTTCGCGGAGTGCGACCTGATCCTCGCGAGCGACGGGATCAACAGCTTCATCCGCGAGGCACACGCGGACCACTTCGGCCCGAGCATCGACTGGCGCCCCAACCGGTTCTCGTGGCTCGGAACGACGCTCCCGCTGGACGCGTTCACGTTCATCTTCGAGAACAACGCGGACGGACTGTTCCAGGTGCACGCCTATCCCTTCCAGCGCGCCTCCCAGGGGGCCGAACGGGACCTCTCGACGTTCATCGTCGAGTGCGGCGAGGAGACGTGGCGGCGGGCGGGTCTCGACCGGGCCAGCGAGGAGGAGACCGTCGCCTACTGTTCCGAGCTCTTCGGGAAGTACCTCGACGGTCACGAGCTCCTGACGAACCGGTCGCTTTGGCGCGCGTTTCCGACCGTTCGGAACGAGAAGTGGCACTACCGGAACACGGTCCTGGTCGGCGACGCTGCGCACACCGCTCACTTCTCGATCGGGTCGGGGACGAAGCTCGCGATGGAGGATGCGATCGCCCTCGCCGACGCGCTGGAGACTCACGGCGCCGACGACGTGCCGCGCGTGCTCCGGGCCTACGAGGACGCGCGCAGGATCGACGTCTTGAAGATCCAGAAGGCCGCACAGACGAGCCTCGAGTGGTTCGAGAACTCCCATCGCTATCTCGAACAGCACCCGGTCCAGTTCACGTTCAACCTGATGACGCGTTCCAAGCGCATCACCTGGGACAACCTCTCCGAGCGCGATCCCGACCTCGTCGATCGAGTCCGGCGCTGGTACGCCGACGACGTCGGCGCGCCCGCCTGTTCCGACGGCGAGCCCCCGGTTCCGATGTTCACACCCTTCGAGGTGCGCGGCACGCGACTCGAGAACCGGGTCGTGGTCTCTCCCATGTGCCAGTACTCGGCGGTGGAAGGCACCGTGGGGGAGTGGCATCTGGTCCACCTCGGCGCGCTGGCGGTGGGCGGTGCGGGGCTCGTCTTCACCGAGATGACGAACGTCTCCGCGGAGGGACGGATCACCTACGGCTGTGCGGGGATGTACTCCGACGAGCACGTCACGGCGTGGAAGCGCATCGTCGATTTCGTGCACGCGAACTCGGCCGCCGCGATCGGCATGCAGCTCGGCCATGCGGGGCGGAAGGGCTCCTGCAATCTGCCCTGGGAGGGTGACGATCCCCTGCGCGACGAGACCGCGTGGCCCACGCTCGCCCCCAGCGCGGCGCCCTTCGGGCCCGACTGGCACGTTCCGAAGGAGATGGACCGCGCGGACATGGACCGGGTGGTCCTCGAGTACCGGACCGCGACCGAACGCTGCATCGAGGCCGGATTCGACCTGGTCGAGATCCACATGGCGCACGGCTACCTGCTCTCGAGCTTCATCTCGCCCAAGGGGAACGCGCGGACCGACGAGTACGGCGGCTCGATCTCCGATCGAATGCGATTCCCGCTGGAAGTGCTGGACGCCGTCCGCGCCGCCTGGCCGGACGATCGTCCGCTCTTCGTCCGCGTCTCGGCCACGGACTGGCTGGACGATGCGGGCGGCCTGACGGTGGATGACACGGTCGAGGTGGCGCGCATGCTCGCCGAGCACGGCTGCGATGTCGTCGACGTCTCGAGCGCCGGCAACACAGCCGAGTCCGAACCCGTCTACGGTCGCATGTACCAGGTCCCCTTCGCCGAGCGGATCCGCGCCGAGGTGGGGATCCCGGTCATGGCGGTGGGCGCCATCCAGGGGCACGACCACGTGAACACGGTGATCGCTGCAGGGCGCGCCGACCTGTGCGCTCTGGCGCGCCCGCACCTCGTGGATCCGCACCTGACGCTGAGAGCGGCCGTGGCCTACGAGCACGTCGATCAAGCCTGGCCGAGACAGTACCTGCCTGCGAATCCGACGAAACGCTGACCGACCGCTCTGCGTTCCCCCTACTGCGCGATCACCTTCA
This sequence comes from Planctomycetota bacterium, assembly GCA_029259655.1. GTDB lineage: Bacteria > Planctomycetota > UBA1135 > UBA1135 > OFTM220. The sequence goes on along the minus strand of JAJDET010000171.1, from coordinate 103,620 downwards.
CGGTCCCACCGATGTGATCCATGATGCGCCGCAGCTCGTCGAAGTCGGGGTGGCGCAGGCGGATCCAGGCGTTCGCCATGTAGCCGCCCTCGACGCCCTGCGTGGCGGTTCCGGGTCGCGGGAAGTGCGTATCGATGATGGCGTCCTTGAACTCGCGCTCCATCGCCTCGACCCCCTCGTATCGGACGATCGTGCCGTCCTGGCTCGGACGCAGCGCGAGCATCCCGCCCGCGAAGTTGCGTGAGGCCTGCGCGCCCGGGCGGCCGTGGACGATGGCGTTCGCCCACTCCTCGTACAGATCGATCTCGTTCGCCGCGGAGTAGATGTCCCAGACCATGACGCCCGGCGGGCGGCAGCCGATCTCGGAGAACTTGAGGCCCTTGGGTCCGAAGAACCACTCCATGTGGGTGGCCGACGTCTCGATCCCGAGCGTGTCGATCACCTTCTTGCACATCTCGCGGATCTCGTCGTAGTGCTCCGCGTCGTTGCGGTTGGTCACGGCGATCTGGGGCGAGATCCACCGCATCCGCATCGCCTCGAGCACTCCCGGGTAGTAGTGCGAGATGAACTCGTGGACGATCTCGCCGTCGATCGTGATCGTGTCGAAGAAGCCCTCGTGGCCCTCGATGAACTCCTCGACCGCCGTCGGCATGCCGCGATCGGTCTTCGCGGCGCGGATGGCCTCTTCGAGCTCGTCGGCGTTCTCGGCCCGATAGGTGCCGGCCGCGCCGGCCCCGTCGCGCGGCTTGAGGATCACTGGGTAGCCGACGTCGGCCACGAAGTCGCGCACCTCTTCCGCGGACGACGCCCCCGTGGACTGGGCGCAGGGGATCCCCGCCTCGCGCAGGGCTTCCTTCATCGCCGGCTTGTCACGGCACAGGAACGCGGTCCTCACCGACGTTCCGGGAATCTCGCACGTCTCGCGCACTCTTGCGACGGGCATGGTGTGGGCTTCCACCGTCGATTCGATGCGGTCCACCCAGCTCTTCTCCTGGACGCTCCGAACGGCGGCCTCCAGCGATTCCTCGTGGCAGACGCTTTGGAGCTGGATGTAGTCGTCGAGCCAACCCTTCAGCTCGCGGTCGAGATACTCCGGCGGTCGCTCCCCGATGCCCGTCACGCGCGCACCGACGGCGTGGAGTGCTCGCGGGAACTCGCGCTGATTGGTGGGAAAAGCCGGTTCGACGAAGACGACGTGCATCTCTCGGTCCTCCTGATCTCGCATTCTATCCGTCGTGCCCGAGCACGTGCCCGAGCCCGTGCCCGGATTCTCCGGGGTCGGGCGAGCCGTCAGCTCTCGACCAGCTCGCGGTAGACCTTCACGTAGCGTTCCGCCTGGTGATCCCACGAGAAGTCGCGGCTCATCCCGTTCTGGACCAGGCGCGCCCAGGCCTCGCGGTTGGGCCACAGGGACAGCGCGAGCTCGAGCGCCCAGCGCAGACCCTCCGGCGAGTAGTCCTCGAAGACGAACCCCGTTCCCTCACCGGTCTCCGGATCGAACTGCGTGACCGTATCGGCGAGGCCCCCCGTCTTGCGCACGATCGGGACGGTGCCGTAGCGGAGGCTGTACATCTGGTTCAGGCCGCACGGCTCGTACCGCGAGGGCATCAGGAACAGGTCGCTCCCGGCCTCGATCATGTGCGCCAGGCGGTCGTTGAACGCCGTGTCGTATCCGACCTTCGTGGGGAACTCGGATGCCAGCCACTGGAAGAAGCGTTCGTAGCGCTCCTCGCCGCTCCCCAGGACGCAGAGGCGCAGGTCTCGCTCGGCGAGGATCCGCGGCAGCACCTCGAACATGAGGTCGAACCCCTTCTGGGTCGCCATCCTGGAGACGACGCCCATGACGGGGACGTCGCGGTCGAAGGGCAAGCGCAGATCGTCGAGGAGCGCGCGCTTGTTCTGCTCCTTGCCCGTCAGGTCGTCGCGCGAGAAGTGGAAGGGGATCTTCTCGTCCTTCTCGGGACTCCACTCGTCGTAGTCGACACCGTTCACGATCCCGACCAGCGAGCCCGAGCGCCCCGCCAGGAGCTCGTGCAGCCCCATGCCGAAGGTCTCTGTCTGGATCTCGAGGGCGTACGTCTCGCTGACCGTGCTCAGGAGGTCCGCGTAGAGGATCCCGGTCTTGAGGAAGCTCAAGACGCCGTCCGCGACGTCTTCCTGATAGAGGTGCTTCCTGACGTCGTCGAGTCCGAGATCGGCGACAGCCTCGATGGGGAAGAGCCCCTGGTAGCCGATGTTGTGGATCGTGAGCAGCGTCTTCGAGCTCGCGAAGAGCTCGTCCCACGCATACGGCCCCTTCAGGTACAGCGGCAGCAGCGCCGTGTGCCAGTCGTTGAGGTGGAAGACGTCCGGAGCGAACTCCATCCGCTGGCAGCACTCGAGCACGGCGCGCGTGAACAGCCCGAAGCGCAGGTGCTCGTCGTCGTCCGACGTGTACAGCCCGTCGCGTCCGTACAGGTCGTTGCAGTGCAGGAGGTAAGCGGATGTCTCCGAGCGCGGAAGGCGCGACTGGAACGCCGTGAACACGTAGCTCCGCGAGCCTGCCGTGACCTCGATGTCGGTCAGGGCTTCGACGCGCTCGAACGGAAACCCGGCCTCCTGCACGCGCTGGTACAGAGGAAGGAAGAGCCGCACGTCGTGGCCGCCTCGGGCGAGGCTCGTGGACAGCGCGGACGCGACATCGGCCAGTCCTCCCGTCTTGGCGAAGGGGACTGCCTCCGAAGAGAGCATGCAGATCCGTAGCGGGTTCTTCTCCATGAGCGGGGCCGTGATGGGGACAGCCTACGAAATCGACGCCCGCGCCTGCGGGCTCCGATAGCGCCCAGAGCGCCGAACCGCTATTCTCGTTCCTGGAGCCACGTGTCCAGAGCGGTCCACGTCGTGGCCAGGCCCCCCCCGCGCCACCGTTCGCCTCAACGGCCGCCCCTCCCCGCTTCGAGAGCGTCCCAATGCCCAACGCGATCTTCGTCGTCCCCCATGGAATGGAGACGTCGCTGCGGTTCGTGCGAGCGGCGTCGAGGCTCCAGGACGTGCGGCTGGGCGTCGTGTCGCAACAGGCTCGTCCGCCGGCCGGAATCGCGTCCGCCGTCGAGGTCTTCGAGCGCGTCGGGGACGCCCTCGATCCGGACCAGCTCGAGGCCGCCGTGCGAGCCGCCGCCAAGAAGATGGGGGGACGGGTCGACCGCCTGATCGGCATCCTCGAGCAGCTCCAGGAGCCGCTCGGCGTGGTGCGCGAACGCCTCTCGATCCCGGGGATGGACCAGGAGACGGCGAAGAACTTCCGCGACAAGGCGCGCATGAAGGACGCCCTCCGCGCAGGCGGGGTCCCCTGCGCGCGGCACGCACTGGCGGGATCGGCGCGTCAGGCCATCGCCTTCGGGGAGCAGTCGGGGTACCCGATGGTCGTCAAGCCCCCGGACGGTGCGGGGGCGAAGAACACGTTCCGCGTCGAGAGCGCGGAGCAGCTCGAGAGCTACCTGCGGACACACCCGCCGCACCCGACGTCCCCGCTCCTCCTCGAGGAGTTCGTGATCGGGCACGAGCACTCGTTCGACTCCGTCTCGATCGGCGGAGAGCACGTCTTCCACTCGATCTCGAAGTACTTCCCGACGCCGCTCGAGGTGATGGAGAAGCCGTGGATCCAGTGGTGCGTGCTCTTGCCGCGCGAGGTCTCTGGTGCCGAGTTCGACGACATCCGAGAGTCGGGCAAGAAGGCGCTGGACGCTCTCGGCATGGTGACCGGGCTGACGCACATGGAGTGGTTCCGGCGCGAAGACGGCTCGATCGCCGTCTCGGAGGTCGGAGCGCGCCCGCCCGGGGCTCAGTTCACCACGCTGATGTCGTACGCGCACGACCTCGACTTCTACCGGGCCTGGGCGGAGTTGATGGTCTTCGACCGTTTCGAGGTCCCCGAGCGACCCTACGCCTGCGGCGCGGTCTTCCTGCGCGGCCAGGGCAGCGGCCAGGTGGCCGCAGTGCACGGGATCGAGGAGCTCGACGAGAGCGTCCGTGATCTCATCGTGGAGTCGCGCGTCCCGCGCGTCGGTCAGCCGCAGGCATCGAGCTACGAGGGCGAGGGCTACGTGATCCTTCGCCACCCCGAGACCGAGGTCGTGGAGGAGGGGCTCCGCCAGCTCCTGCGCAACGTGCGCGTCGAGCTGGGTCAATCGCAGTCGCGCTGACGTCGGGCCCCACGCAACCATGGAGGACCACGCGTGAATGTCGTGATGATCTCGCCGGGATTCCCGGAGGACTTGGCCTTCTTCACGCGCGGTCTCGCCCAGGCGGGCGCGACCGTGTTCGGAGTGGGCGACCAGCCGCCGCGCGCCCTACCGGACGATGCACGCGGTGCGCTCAACGACTACCTGCAGGTGGCCGACCTGTGGGAGGAGGAGTCGACCGTCGACGAGGTGAAGAAGTGGCTCGCGGGCCGCTTCGTGGACCGGGTCGAGTGCCTCTGGGAGCCGGGCGTCACGCTCGCCGCCCGCATGCGCGAGGCGTTCGGCGTCGAGGGGCTCACGGTCGAGCAGTCGGTCGCCTTCCGCGACAAGGACCGCATGAAGGCCGTCCTCGACGAGGCCGGCGTGCGCACACCGAAGCACGCACGCGCGACGACCGCGGAGCAGTGTCGCGAGTTCGCCGAGGCGATCGGGCTCCCCGTCATCTTCAAACCGATCGCGGGCGCGGGCTCCGCCGACACCTATCCGGTGCGAACGGAGGAAGACCTCGAGAGCGCGCTCAAGATGCTCGGCCACGTCGGCGAGGTCAGCGTCGAGGAGTACATCGAGGGCGAGGAGTTCACCTTCGACACGGTCTGCGCCAAGGGCGACATCCTGTTCCACAACGTCGCCTGGTACCGCCCGGGACCGCTCACGGCCCGGCTCAACCCCTGGCTCAGCCCCCAGGCGATCTGCCTGCGCGACACTTCCGTGCCCGAGATCGCGAAGGGGGTCGAGCTCGGACGGCAGGTCCTGTCCGCGCTCGGCTTCGAGAGCGGGATCGCCCACATGGAGTGGTTCCTGAAGGAGGACGGCGAGGCCGTCTTCGGCGAGATCGGCGCCCGCGCACCCGGCGGACGACTGACGCACGGGATGAACTACTCGTGCGACATCGACATGTTCCAGGCCTGGGGCGAGGCCATCTGCCACGGACGCATCTCCCAGGACACGACGAAGAAGTACAACGCCGCGCTCGTGTTCAAACGAGCGGTCGGGAGCGGACGCATCCAGCGCTACGAGGGACTCGATGGTCTGCTCGGCCGGTACGGCGAACACATCGCCCACCTCGACCTGACGCCGATCGGACAACCGAGCCGTGACTACCGCAAGATCGTCACGGGCGACGGTTGGATCGTCGGGCGCCACCCCGATCTCCAGGAGACTCTCCAGATCGCCAACGCGATCTCCACCGACCTGCGCGTGATTGCCGGATGAGGATCAGACCGAAGCGAAAGAAGAAGGCGGCGACCGTCTGTCTCCTGGGACCGCAGCGCCTCGAGCCCACGCTCGACGCGGCGCTCCAGTCACACGGCGTCTCGGGGCAGCTCGCTGTCGTCACCGCCGGGTGGGAGGAGCGCGAGGCCGAGATCGAGGAGCTCTCCGAGCACGTGGGGCGCGCCGTCGTGAACCTCGGCGTGTACGAGCGCGTCGAGGACATCTTCGAGCGCGACCCCGAGCTCCTGACGGAGATGCGCAAGCGGCACGACCGCCTGCGCGCTCTGCAGGACCTCTATCGGGTGCGGCTCGGATACGCGCTCGAGGCAGCGCGGACCATGCTCGGTCGCGACGAGGACCCGGCGCTCCTCGCACCCGAACAAGAGGCCGCGATCGCGGCCGTGCGCGAACTGGACGACCAGCACCTCGAGCGCATCCGCGAGATCGTCGCCGAGTTCCAGGGACGAGTCAGGCCCGCCGAGCGCGACCACGTCGTGCGTCACAAGCGCGAGATCACGAGCATCCTGGCCGACTCGAGCGCGCTGTGCGTCGCCGGGGGGCACGTCGCGATCCTGTTGAACCGCATGCGGCTGCTCGACGTGGTCGGCGCCGCGGAAGGGCTGCCGATCTTCGCGTGGTCGGCCGGAGCCATGGTCCTCGGCGAGCGCATCGTCTTGTTCCACGACTCTCCGCCCCAGGGGCCCGGCGACGCCGAGGTGCTCGAGGCGGGGCTCGGTGTCTGCCCCGACGTCGTTCCTCTCCCGCACGCGAGCCGTCGTCTGCGCCTGGAGGACCCGACGCGGGTTGCGCTCTTCGCCCGTCGCTTCGCGGGCTCGCTCTGCGTCGCGCTCGACGAGGGGACGCGGCTCGACTGGGACGGGGACTCCTACCGAGGACGACCGGGAACGACGCACCTCACCGCCAAGGGCGCGGTCGAGGAGGTGGAGGCGGCATGACGATCACGCTCGGTGACCTCAGGCGTTCGGGCCCGATCGATTTCGAGTCGCTCGAGGAGTTCGTGCGCGAGAACGAGTTCCCCCTGATCGACGGCACGACCGCGACGTTCATCTACCGCGGACACGCGGACGAGGTCTTGCTGCGGCACTGGATCTACGGGCTGTCGTCGACTCAGGCGTTCACGCGCATCGCGGGGACCGAGTTCTGGCGGCTCGAGATGGAGCTGCCCGCCCAGTCGCGGGTGGAGTACAAGCTCGAGGTCGTCAACGGCGACGAGCACCGCCTCGTCCAGGACCCGCTCAACGCGAACTTCGCCCACGATCCATTCGGGGCGAACTCAGTCGTCTACGGCCACGGATACGAGGTGCCGGATTGGTCGCTCCCCGATCCGGAGGCCCGGCCGGGCGAGATCGTGGAGCACGTCCTCGGGAGCGACGTGCTCGGCGGGCCGCGCGATTTCCAGGTGTACCTGCCCGCTCGTTACCGCGAGACGCGACGGTATCCGTTGCTCGTCGTCCACGACGGCGAGGACTTCCTGCGGTTCGCCGGGCTGAAGATAATCCTCGACAACCTGATCCACAGGCTCGAGATTCCGCCGCTCGTCGCGGTGCTGACGCAGTCGCCGAACCGGATGAGCGAGTACGCCGACGACGAGAACCACGCGAAGTTCATCGTCGAGGAGCTCATTCCGATCATGGAGGAGCGCTACTCGCTGGTCGGTGTTCCCGCCGCACGGGGCATCATGGGCTCGAGCTTCGGGGCCGTCGCGTCGCTCGCGACCGCGTGGCGTTACCCGGGGACGTTCTCCGCGCTCCTGGTCCAGTCGGGGTCGTTCGCCTTCACGGACATCGGTGACGAGCACGAGGGCGGTCCGGTGTTCGATCCGGTGGTCAAGTTCGTGAACGCCTTCCGCGAGGAGCCCGGCAAGCCGGTGGAGAAGGTCTACATGAGCTGCGGAACCTACGAACCCATGATCTACTACAACCGCTCGATGGTTCCGCTGCTCGAGCGTACGGGGATGGACGTTCGCTACACCGAGGCCCGCGACGGGCACAACTGGGAGAACTGGCGCGACCGCCTTCGCGAGGGGCTCTCGTGGCTGTTCCCCGGTCCGCTCTGGATGGTCTACGAATAGGAGGAGAACGTGCGCGACGTCACACGAAAGATCGGTCTCTCGCTCGGAGCGGACCTCTGCTGGCCGCTCTGCTACGAGGAGATAATCCGCAAGCTCGACCCGGTCGTGAAGATCGGCGGCGAGCGCGTGAAGTTCGACGTCGAGCGCGTGATGATCGAGCCGTTCGATCTCAACGCACCCAAGCGGTACGACCTGGTCATAGATCGCCTCGTGCACTGGTACCGGACCAGCCGCGAGTGGATCAAGAAGATCATCGTCATGGACGGGACCTACGTGTTCAACAACCCGTGGACGTTCCAGTCGATGGAGAAGCAGACGAGCTACTGCGCGATGATGAAGCTCGGGATGCCGGTCCCCAAGACGATCCTCGTTCCGCCCAAGGAGCACGAGGAGAACCCGGACCTCGCTTCGACCCTGGAGCGCTACGCGCGGCTCTTCGACCTCGAGGAGCTCGGGGAGAGCATCGGATACCCGCTGTTCATGAAGCCCTACGACGGGGGCGCGTGGATCGGCGTCAGCAAGATCGACAACGTCGAGGAGCTCAAAAAGGCGTACGAGGAGAGCGGACGGCTCATCATGCACCTGCAGAAAGCGGTCGATCCGCACGACTTCTTCGTGCGCTGCATCGGCGTCGGCCCGCAGGTGCGGGCCGTGTCCTACGACCCCTCGGCGCCGCAGCACGACCGCTACGTCGTCGGTGAGCCGGACCTGTCCGACGACGACCTCCAGGTGCTTCGCAACTCGACCCTGACCGTCAACAGCTTCTTCGGCTGGGACTTCAACTCGTTCGAGGCGCTGCGCGGCACCGTGGACGGTATCTGGCATCCGATCGACTTCGCCAACGCCTGCCCCGACTCCCAGGTCACGTCGCTGCACTACCACTTCGCGTGGCTCGTGAAGGCCAAGATCCGCTGGTCGCTCTTCTGTGCGGCGACGAAGCGCCCGATGCGGCTCAACCTCGACTGGCGCCCCTTCTACGAGATCGCCGAGGGGAACGCGCCGTACCGGGAGAAGCTCGAAGCCTACGGGCGCGTTGCGGACGAGCACTTCGAGACGGAGCGCTTCGAGGAGTTCTGCGACGAGCACCTCGCGAACCTCGACGAGGTCGCCTGGGAGTACTTCGGCGGCGACTCCGCGAAGGGCGCCTTCCGCAAGAAGGTGGAGGCCATGTACCCCGAGCACGAGTGGGACGAGTACACCGACCTGTTCTGGACTCGCGTGCAGTCCTGGCGCGAGAAGGAAGCCCAGACCACGGGCTGAGGAGAAGAGCGTGAAGGAGAAGTCCACCTGGTATTCCAAGCGGCTCGAGCGCGACGTCGACGTCGTCCGGTGGGGGACCCACGGGACGCCGATCCTCCTGTTTCCGACGGCGGCGGGCGACGCGGAGGAGTGCGAGCGCTTCCTCATGCTGAGCGTGCTCGGCCCGCTCATGGAAGAGGGGCGCATCAAGGTCTACTCGGTCGACAGCGTCGCCGGCGAGGCGATGTTCTCGAAGGACAACACGCTCGAGCACGCGACCTGGGTCCAGAACCAGTTCCACGACTTCGTGCGCCACGAGGTCGTGCCGGCCATCCAGGCGGACTGCCAGTCCGACGAGATCGAGGTCGTGACGGCCGGTGCGTCGATCGGTGCGTTCCACGCGTCTGCAGTGCTCTGCCGCTATCCCGACGTGTTCTCCCAGGCGGTCTGCATGAGCGGCACCTACGACCTGACGAAGTTCACGGAGGGGAAGATGACGGCGAACTTCTACGAGTCGTCGCCGATCCACTTCCTCGAGCAGATGCCGGAGGGGCCGCACCTCGACAAGCTGCGCGAGCGTCACATCCTCCTGACGCACGGCGACGGGCGCTGGGAAGAGCCTGCTCAGTCCTGGCGCATGGCCGAGATCCTCGGAGCGAAGGGCATCCCCAATCGCGTCGACGCCTGGGGCGAGGACTACGACCACGACTGGCCGACGTGGCGCGAGATGCTCCCGCAGTACCTGCGCGAGCTCGTGCCGGTGCCCGAGACGACGGACGCGGGCTAGGGATCCGGCCAAAAAGCGGACCTCGCCGAGGCCGAAGGCCGAGCCCGGCGCGGAGTCGCGCCGTAGCCGCCCGCAGGGCATCCTTGGCGCGCGCTGATGCGCGCCAAGCCACACTCGGTAGACGGAGTCGCGCCGTAGCCGCCCGCAGGGCATCCTTGGCGCGCGCTGATGCGCGCCAAGTCACGCGTGGCCGACTTGTCGGCCGCGCTTCAGCTGACCGCGCTCTTCTTGCGCGGCTTCGTCGGCGCCGCGTCGAAGTCGTAGTCGAAGGGCACGACGACGATGCCCGAGGGCGTCACCGTGAAGCGCCGCGCGTCGGCCTCGGCGTCGTAGCCGATCTCGGTCCCGGGCGGGATCTCGACACACTTGTCCACGATGGCTCGACGGACCCTCGCGCCGCGCCCCACATTGACGCCCGAGAACAGGATCGCGCCGTCGATGCTGGCCTGCTCGTCGATGCGTACGCGGTTGGACAGGATGGACCGCTTCACCTTGCCGCCCGAGACGATCACGCTCTGGCACAGAAGTGAGTCCACGACTTCCGCGCGCTTGCCCTTGCCCGGCGGATCTCCGAAGACCGTCTTGGCCGGCGGCTCGTAGTGGATCAGCGTGTAGGTCGGCCAGTCGGGGTCGTACAGGTTGAACAGCGGTTCGACGCGGCAGAGGTCGATGTTCGCGTCGTAGTACGAGTCGAGCGTCCCGATGTCGCGCCAGTAGGGTTCCTCGGAGCCGTCCATGTCCCGGAAGTGATGCACGAACACGGGCGATTTCTCGATCATCGCCGGGATCACGTCCTTGCCGAAGTCATGGCTCGACTCGGCCTTCGCCGCGTCCTTCTTCAGGACCTCGATCAGCACCTCGGTGTCGAAGATGTAGATTCCCATCGAGGCCAGCGACCAGCCCTCGCGGTCGGGCATCGGCCGAGGATCGTCCGGCTTCTCCTGGAAGGACAGCACGCGGCTCGAGCGGTCCACTTCGAACACGCCGAAGCGCGTCGCCTCCTCGCTGCGCACGGGGATGGCGCCGATCGTCAGCGCTGCACCGTTCTCCACGTGCTCCTCGAGCATGCGACCGTAGTCCATCTTGTAGATGTGGTCGCCGGAGAGGATCAGGACGCGGTCGGGGCGCTCGGTCTCGAGGGTGTCGATGTTGTGATAGATCGCATCGGCCGTGCCCTGGTACCACTTGCCCGAGCGCAGGTGGTGGGGGGGGCGGACGCTGATGAACTGATTGAGCCTGCGGGGGAGGAAGTTCCAGCCGAAGCGGATGTGCTCCTCGAGCGAGCGGGCCTGGTACTGCGTCAGCACGTAGATGCCGCGGAGGCCCGAGTGGATGCAGTTCGACAGCGTGAAGTCGATGATCCGGTACATGCCACCAAACGGCACCGCGGGCTTGGCGCGGCGCTTCGTCAGCGGCATCAGGCGCTCTCCCTGCCCCCCGGCGAGGATCAGGGTCAGGGTGTTCTTCGCGTAATCCGACGGCATGTGTGCTCCCGGATCCTCCGGGCTCCTCGACACCTAGCATGACCTCTGGTCGGGACGAGCGGTAGTCCGGCGGCCTTCTCTCCGCAGCGTAAGTCCTGGAAATGCTCCGAGGACGAGGCGACAGTACTGGCGCTCGCGCGGCTCCGCTTCCCACTCCCCGTCCATGAACGCAGTTCGCCTGACTGGCGTCACGAAGACCTACGGTGCGCACACCGCGGTCGACGACGTCGACCTCGAAGTGCCCGCCGGGTCGGTCCATGGCTTCATCGGACCGAACGGCTCGGGGAAGACGACCACCATCCGGATGATCCTCCACATCATCCATCCCGACCGTGGCGAGATCGAGGTCCTCGGCGAGCGCGGGACGCGCGCGGCGAACGACCGCATCGGCTATCTGCCGGAGGAGCGCGGCCTCTACAAGAAGATGACGGTGCGGAGGCTCCTCACTTACTACGGGAGCCTCAAGGGCATGACGGCGCGAGATGCGCGGAGCGCGGGTGACGTGTGGCTCGAGCGCATGGGGCTCTCCGACTGGGCGACGAAGAAGGTCGAGGCGCTCTCCAAGGGCATGGCGCAGAAGGTCCAGTTCATCAGCACCGTGCTGTCGGCGCCCGAGCTCGTGATCCTCGACGAGCCGTTCTCCGGTCTGGATCCCGTCAATCTCGAGGTGCTGCGCGAGGCGATCCTCGAGCTCAAGAAGGCGGGCATCACGGTCATCTTCTCCACGCACGACATGGCCATGGCCGAGCAGCTCTGCGACTCGGTGTTCATGATCTTCCGCGGGCGCAAGGTGCTCGACGGGACGCTCGAGACCGTCCGCGCCGAGTACGGCTCCGACACGATCCGCGTCCGTCTGGAGGGGGGGCGCAGGCACGTCGAGGGCATCGCGGGGGTCGACCGGATCCTAGATCTGGGGCAGACCCAGGAGCTGCGCTACGACGGCGACCCCCAGGAGCTGCTCAAGACGCTCACGGGCCGAACGCGCGTGCAGCACTTCGAGATCGCGCATCCGTCGCTGCACGACATCTTCATCCGCATCGCCGGACCCGAGGCGCGAGAGGCGGTCGCATGAAGGTGCTGACGATCGCGGTGACCGAGTACCTGAACGCCGTGCGCAGCAAGGCCTTCATCCTCGGCGTCGTCATGATGCCGGTGATGATGGGCGGCGGGCTGATCGCCAAGCTCATCGCCGAGGAGAGCGAGGACGTCAGAGACCGCACGGTGGCGATCGTCGACCACACCGAGCGGCTCTACGAGAACATCGCGAGCGCGGCGGAGGAGCGCAACGCGGACGTGTTCGAGGTGGAGGACGACGGGAGCTCGGAGCAGGTCGCGGCCCGGTTCGTCGTCGAGGCGTACGTCCCCGCCGAGGGCGAGCAGCGCTCGCCCGAGATCGTCCTCTCCGATCGCGTCCGCTCGGACGAGCTCTTCGGGTTCGTCGTGATCGGCGAGGATGCGTTCGAGACCAAGCGCAGTCACGACGACGGCGTCTCGTACTTCTCCGACAATCCGACCTACGACGACCTGCCCGACTGGATCGAGCGCATCGTTCAGGACGCGGTCGAGAAGGAGCGTTTCGCGAAGGCCGACCTCGACCCCGACCTGATCGACGACCTGACGCGGCGCGTTCGCTTCAAGGAGGCCGGGCTTTTCGAGGTGTCCGAGGAGGGGGAGGAGGTCGGCGGCGAGGAGGACGACGACGTGAAGAACTTCGTCGTGCCCTCCGTGGCGATGTTCCTGCTCTTCATGCTCTTGATGATGAGCGCGCCCCAGGCGCTCAACGTCGTGCTCGAGGAGAAGATGCAGAAGATCTCGGAGGTCCTGGTCTCGGCCGTGACCCCGTTCGAGCTCATGATGGGGAAGATCGTCGGGACGGTTTTCGTCTCGATGACCCTGTCGGTGCTCTACCTGGGTGCCGTCGTGATCTCGACGCACTACTTCGGGATCGAGAACCTGATCCCGCTCGGGGTCTACCTCTGGTTCCTCTTCTTTCAGGTCCTCGCGCTCTTGATCTACACGTCCATCTTCGCCGCCATCGGCGCCGCCTGCTCGGAGATGCGCGACGCGCAGAGCCTGATGACGCCGGCGATGATGCTCGTCCTGATCCCGATGTTCTTCTGGATGGTCGTGCTCGAGTCGCCGAACAGCCCGATGTCGGTCGCGGTGTCGCTGTTCCCGCCGGCGACCCCGATGCTGATGCTGATGCGCGTCGCGATCCCGCCCGGCCCGCCGCTGTGGCAGCTCGGCCTCGCGATCGTGCTCACCTGCGCCTTCACGGCCGCCTGCGTGTGGGCCGGCGGCAAGGTCTTCCGCATCGGGCTCCTGGCGACGGGCCAGGCCCCGACGATGCGCCGGATGATCGGATGGATTGTGTCGAAGTAGGGGGGGACCTTCGCGGGACCGGCCCTCTTCGACCCGACTGGCCCACGCCCATTGCCTTCGCCGCGCCCGCGATATGCGGACCTGCCCAACCTACCACCAGCGTTGCACCGGTCTGTCGAATTCGAGTCAGGCCGCGCCCCGTTCGGATCGCCCGTGCGCCGCCTTCTGAAACAGCACGCCAGATCCAAGGAACAGCGCAACGAAGAATCCGTTGACGGATACGATCTCCAGCGGCCCGCTATAAGGGGAACCCAACCGCCCGACGAGCGCGATCACGGCAACCAACATCTGAGCGAGCGCCGTCGCGAACAACACACGCGCCATTCCTTCGGGTTTGAAGCGCGCGATGATGGCACCGATTGCTCCGACAACGAACACCCCGCCATACATCAAGTTAGCGTCGTTGTCCTCGGACCCGATGATGCCGACGGCACCGTTCACCCAGCCGAGGAGCAACGCTGAGCCGAGCGCAAGACCGATGGCGGCTCGGTATGCGGCTTCGCCGGTCTTCCTCAATGCCAGTTCAACCGCGACACCGACGCCGATGAGCAGGGCCCCGGTCTGAGCGAGATTGTCCACCCAGCTCACTTCACCGATGAACTGCTTCGCAACCAGGGCCAGCAGCACCATTAGCGCTCCGGCCCCCCAGCCCGCCAGCCTCCAGCGGCCCCAGCGCCGTCTGCCACCCTTCTCCACAAGTCCTGCCATTGTTCTTACCTCCGAAGCCATGTCCCAGGGGTCGTAGACTTCGCGGGGAAGGTTACTTTGCAATGCAAAGCTCGGCAAGGCCATGATGGTTTTCTGCATCGGCCGGACGCTTCGGTTGAGCGGCCCAACAAGCCGCTGCAGCGGACCGGCTACGCTGTATGCCCGTGAGAAACCGGCTCGGGGCTCTTTCAAGGCCGGATTCGGGTGAGCTGGACGGTCAGCTCTTCGATGTCAGTGCTGGCACCCCTCAGTCGCCTGCGAATCCTGCCGGGTTCCCTCTTGGCGCTTCAGAAACCCGGGTCTCTCCAGACCTCCTCGCCATCCAGCAGCGTCAAGAGCACCTTCGTCTGGCTGAGCTGCGCGAAGGGGATGCTCGTGATGTCGCGGTCGAGGACGAGGATGTCGGCGCGCTTGCCGGCCTCGAGCGAGCCCGTGCGGTCTTCCTGACGCATCAGGTAGGCGGGCTCGATCGTGTAGGCGCGAATCGCGGATTCGATGTCGGGGAGGCTCTGGCTGCCCAACCGCAGCGCGCGTTCCATCCCCGCGAACGGCGAGAGCTCTTCGACGTCGTAGTCGCTGCTGAGCACGAGGCGCGCGCCGGAGTCGTAGACGTCCCGGAGCCGCTCTGCCTGCTGGGGGATCAGGAAGAACGGCAAGTAGATGGAGTAGAAGAAGTTGAAGTCGCCGTTGTCGAAGGGCTGGAAGTCCGCGGTCACGTTCAGCGCGCTGAACCGCGGTACGTCCACGGGATGCACCAGGTGCACGTGCGTCAGGCGGTGCCGCGCGGTGCTCGCGCCCCCGTTGGCGATCGCGGCGGCCTCGATGGCGTCCAGGGCCTCGTGCACTCCGCGGTTGCCGATCGCGTGGATGTGGAAGTCGAAACCGACGGCCTCGAGCTGCGTGATGTAGCTCGTAAGGCGCGCCTCGTCGAAGTACTTGAGGCCCTGCGGACCCGCGAGCGGGTCGTCGAAGAAGAACGGGTCGAGATCGTAGTTCTGGAAGAGCGACGCCGTCGTGTGGCCGATCTCGCCGTCGGCGTAGACCTTGACCTGCGAGAAGCGCAGGAGCGACTTCGGGTCGTTCGAGTAGAGCGCCGTGAGGTCTGCGATCTGCTGCGCGTCGTCGAGCTCGTAGGGGTAGGCCCATAGCCCGACGATCGCGCGCACACTCAACGTGCCCTCGTCCCGCGCTCGCTCCCAGGCCTCCACGTACCCGCGCTTCCAGTACGCGCGCGCGTCGCACAGGGACGTGATGCCGTTCTTGCTCGCCTCCGCCAAACCGAGCACGAGAGCGTCGTAGTTCATCTGCTCGAGCGCGGGATTGGGCGCGAGCGCCAGGTCCATCACCATCTCACCGGCGGCGTCGAGCAGGATGCCGTTGGGCTCGCCCGTACCCGGATCGCGGAGGATCACGCCCCCGGGTGGATCCGGTGTCGCCGCCGTGATCCCCGCCGCTGTGAGGCCCGCGCTGTTCACCCACACCGAGTGCGACGTCTCCTCCAGGAAGGCCGCCGGCTGTGTCGGGAGCGCGGCGTCGAGGATGCCCTTCGGCGACCCGCCGCCCTCCATGAACTGGTGCAGGTCGAAGATCGAGTGACCGTAGCCGAGCACCCAGCTCGTCCCGACCTGGTTCGGCGCGCAGGCCTGGATGATGGGGACGTAGTTCGCGATCGGAATCCCCGGCGGGAGGAAGCACGTCCCCGTCGCCTCGTGGAACGCCTCCAGGATGTGGACGTGGCTGTCGTGCGCGCCCGGCATCGCCATACGGCCGCCGAGATCGATCACCTCGGTGTTCGGTCCCGCGAAAGCCAGCGCACCCGCGTCGCTCCCGACGTGAAGGATCTCCCCGTCGCGCACCGCGACCGCCGACGCCGTCGGCTGATCGTCGTCGACCGTGTACACGAACCCGTTCACGAGCACGAGCTGGGCGGGTCCGGCGTAGGGCGGCGCCGGAAACGGCCCGAACGGTCCGAGCCCGCGTCGCACGCGGACCTCCTTGTCCTTGGGTGTCTGTGTCGCGGGGCGCTGGGCGTGCGCGGGGAGGCCCTGGAAGCTCCCGAAGAGGACGGCCGCGAGCGCGAACGTGAGAGGCGGATCGATCTGCATGTCTGGAGCTTATTCCGCGAGGCCGAGAAGTGCAGGATGCGCCCGTGTGAGCGCCTTTCAGCCGGTCAAGAGTGCGGGCAAGACGCTGGGTGTGCTGTTGGCTTCCGTGCCGCTGGCCGTTGTCGCCACGTTCATGCTCGGCTCCGTCTGGAAGTGGCTGGAGGCCACGCACGGCATCGAATCCTGGGGTCACTCGGGTCCCGCCGAGTGGTGCTACGCCGCCTCGTACGTCGGATGCGTTCTACTCCTCGCCGCGATCGCCGCGGTTGTCGGCCGAAGCTCGAAGAGGGGCCAAGACGGGTGAATGACCCTCTTGATCGGGCATAGGGGGAACCCGGCGGCCAGCTCGAAAGTCATGCAAGACTTGCACGGGAGGAGAGGATGACCCGACGAATCTCAGGGGAGCGAAAGACGGCGTTCTATCTCGGCACTGTGCTGATGATCGTGGGGGGTCTCCTGTTCGCGTCCACGTTCGTGACGTTCATCGCGAACTTCGGCGACTTCACGAACTTCGAGTCGAACGCCCGTTCCCAGATGGTTCGCGCTCTCGCGGGCATGGCTCTCCTCGTTGCCGGCGGGTTTCTGCGCGGAGTCGGCGCACGCGGACTGGCCGGCTCAGGCATCGTGCTCGATCCCGGCAGGGCGAGGAAGGAGCTCGAACCCTACAGCCGAATGGCCGGTGGAATGGTGAAGGACGCGCTGGACGAGCTCGATGAGGACCTGGTCGCAGGGCCGCGGGAGAGGGTCGTCATGATCAAGTGCCGCACTTGCAGGAAACTCAACGAGGAAGACTCCAAGTTCTGCCAGGAGTGCGGAGCGGAGATCTAGTATGGGGGATTGAACCGAGTCGGAGGGTCCGACCAGGAACAGACGGAGGAGAGAGATATGGCGACCGTGGAACTTGGAGAGGACGGGCGATTCCACTTCGAATTGAGCTCGTCGGACGAGGTCGCTGCGCTCCGCGTGGCGCTGAAGGCGATGGACGGCCCGGACGAGATCGAGCCCGCGATCGGCGTGCCCCTGTCGCTCGAGTTCGAGAACCCGTTCAACTCCTTCGCGATCTGGCTGGCCGGGTTCGACCTCTCGTTGGCCGCGTGCCGGGCAATGCTGGATACGATCGCACCGCTCGCCACGACGCACCTGCACGTCCACTCTAGGAGCTTCCAGAAGCTCTCCATGCGCAGGATGCGCGATATGCAGTCCCACGAGCCCCCCGCGAAGGAGCGCGACGGGCAGGAATGAGCCGCACCGGGGAGTCGGCGTAAGGACCGGAATCATGAACGAGAGCTCCGATCTCCCCGACCCCTCGCTGAAGGCCTGGTTGGTCTACGCCGTCTCTTCCGCGCTCGCGCTCATCGTTCTCACCCTCGTCCTGAACCTGACACTCATGCGGCTCTGGACGATGCTCGATGTCGAGCGGGGCCGCGCCGCACAGGGGACGGGGTTGCTGGTCTTCCTGGCCTCGTTGCCCGTGTCGTTCTGGATCTTCCGCAGCACGGTGCGGCGATACTTCGTGCCCCGGCCTGCGGCCGAGACCGAGCGCTAACGCCAGAGGCGCAGCCGGTGTCGACTGCGCCCACGAATCGGAGACCGCGAGCTCGTCAGGCGCCGAGCGCTCGCAGCTCCTCGATCCGCAGCCCCAACGGGTCGTAGCGGTCCGTCACGACGGAACCCATGCGCCGTGCCGCGCTCTCGACCAGGGCCGCGAACTCTCCCGGAGTGCGGGTCAGCGTGGAATCCACCATGCGGAAACCCGCGAGGACGCGGCGTTCCGCATCCTCGTCCAGGAGCTCTTCGACCAGTGGCAGGAGGAACAGGTCCTCCTCGGCCGCGTGCTCGCGCTGGAGCGCACTGAATCCACGTGCTGCGCACGCGAACTCCGCACGGCCCTTGTCCGAGCCGTTCGTGGCGTGCTCCAGGTCGGCCTGGATCTCCTGAAGGACCTCGCGCTCGTGACCGTGGTCGTCGAGCAGGCCCCGGATGCGGCGTCGCGCCAGACCCTGCTCGCGCAGAGCCGGGAACAGGTGACGCTCCTCCTTCTCCTGGTGTCCGGCATCGACGAAGTCCTCGAAGAACTCGAGGAGGTCGATGGCAGAGACCACGCACAGGCTCTCACCTTCCAGTGCTTCGTCGGCGACGCGGTCGAGTGTGGCCGCCGCGCGCTCGATGAGCCGGTGCTCCTTTCGCAAGACGTTCGTGACTCGATTCATGACTGGCTCCCATCTGTCGGACTCGGTCCGACGACCACAACATCGGCTTCGCACGGGGGGGAACTCCATGGGCTCTTGGTCGGCGCCCGCTGCGCAAAGGTGCGAAGGGAGGCCGCGTTCGGCCCGCCCGAGGGCGGATAGACTGAGAGCGACGCGCGCCTCGCGGCACGGTCAAGGACCTGAATGCCCCTCTGTTTCGCGATTCCGACCATCGTCCTGCTCCAGGCGTGGCTCCCGGACGACGAGCCCCTCGACCTCGCGTTCGAGGCCTACTGGAGCGCGCCGACCCTGGAGGAAGCACGCGCCGCGTCCGACCGGATCCTCGAGCTCGCTCCGGACTTCGACGACGCTTACGCGCGCCTGCGCAAGGGACGGATCTACGACGCCGACGCGCCGCGCGGGAAGCTCCTCCGCACGCACGTGATCGACGGCGTCGATCACCACTACATGCTCTTCATCCCGGAGAGCTACGACGCCTCGCGCACCTGGCCTGTCCGCTGGGACCTGCACGGCGGGATGGGACAGCCGGAGTGGAAGGAGCTCGACGGGAGCTGGTCGCCGGGCTGGGCGGCGATCGAGCGCTACGAGAACGACTACATCACCGTCGTCCCCGCCGGCTGGTGGGGTTCGATGTGGTGGGAAGCGAGTCAGGTCGAGAGCTTCCAGGCGATCCTCGGCGAGCTCAAGCGCACGTGGAACGTGCACGAGAACCGCGTCTTCATGTTCGGCTCGTCCGACGGCGCCATCGGCGAGTGGTTCTACGCGTTCCGCGACCCCGATCCGTGGGCGATGTACATCGGATACGTGGGGTTCCCGGCGCGGCTGACCAATCGCGCGATGCGCGCCGACGGTCAGATGCACCTCTCGAACCTCGAGGGCCAGCGCTTCTACCTGCGCAACGGCGTGAAGGATCGGATCGTGAACATCGACGTGATGCGCAAGTACCTCGACGTGATCCGGGAAGTGGACGTCGACATCGACTACGCCGAGCACGCGGACCATGGCCACGATCTGGAGCTGACCCGGGAAGAACAGCTCGAGCCGTTCGCGCACTTCCGGGACTTCCGCCGCGACCCGCTACCCGAGCGGCTGTCGTGGTCGACCGAGCGCACCGATCGCTACAACCGGCGCCTGTGGCTCGTGATCGACGAGCTGGACCCCGACACGGATCTCGATCGCTCGAACATCCTGCCGCGCATCCACGGGAGGAACGTCCCGCGCACGCCGCCGCCGTCGGCGAAGCCGTGGGGGCGCGTGGAGCTGGTCAGGGAGGGGAACATCGTGCGCGCGACGACGACCGGCGTGCTGAGCTTTCGCCTGCTCCTCTCGCCCGAGGAGTTCGACCTCACGAGCCCGGTTCGAGTGATCGTGAACGGCCGGATGGTCCACATAGCTCTCCAGGAGCCGGACCTCGCGACGCTCCTCGAGTGGTCCGCGCGCGACGACGACCGCAGGATGCTCTTCGCCGCGGAGCTCGAGATCGACGTTCAGCCCTTGCTGGGCGGGAAGTGACTCGGCAAACGCTTGATCGCCGCGTCGACGACGCCCTCCGTCGTCGGGCTTCTCCCGGCCGCGTCTCTAAAAGGCGAACGACAGCCCGACGTAGGGCCCTGAGAAGTCCGCGTCCAGCGTCGCCTTGCCGAGGCCGTCGTCGTACTCGTAGTCCACGTGCACGAGTCGGTAGCCGACGGCGAGTGTCCCCGGGAGCGACTCCAGGAAGACCATCCTGTGAAAGCTCATCGCGAAGTCGAGCTCGTAGTACGAGAGGTCGTCGTCGTCGTAGGAGAAGCTGACTCCGTTGGCGACGAGCGAGGCCTCGAAGAGCTTCATGTCCGCCGCGACGCGACCGGTCAGGTAGAGGAGCGGGTAGTCGCTCTCGCTCTCGACGAGGAGCGCTCCGCTGAGAGCGGCGAAGCTCACCGAGTAATCGAGGTATCCGCCACCGATTCCGACCCCGAGCTCGACCGGCCCTGCGGAGTACAGGTCGTAGAGCACCGAAACCGTGTACAGGTCGAGGTCGACCTCCGTGTCGAGCGCCGTACCGACCGTGATGGGGGGGCCGCCGCGCGTGATCGTAGTCTCGGCGGCTCCGACTCCGTCATAGTCGGCCTGCGTCCCCTGCAGGATCGCGTGCCACTCGCCCCAGTCGAGATCGACGCGCGGCTGGAAGTGGATGTCGCTCTCGTCGATGCCGAGCGCCTTGGCGTCCGAGCCGCTCGTGAGGGCGCCGCCGCCTGCGGACACGCCGACGTCGCCGTCGATGTCGAGGTCGCCGCCGCGCAGGAGCAGTCGCCCCCCGCCGGGCGCGCTGCAGCCCGCGCCGAGCAAGACGACCACGAAGAGAGCGCGGTTCATGGTTCGAGTCGCGGCCTGGCCTCCCGCGCGAACGAGAGGCGAGGCCGGGGAGGAGATCAGCGGTACCCCTCGAGGTCTCCGATCGCCGCGACGCGCGCCGGATCGATCGGGTCGATGGGGTTCTCGTAGCCCCAGAACTGGAAGGAGTTGAAGATCAGCACGTCCCCGAGGAAGCACAGGCCGTAGGCGGGGTAGCGCAGCACGAGGAACACACCTTCGCCCACCCAGCGGTTCTCGATCTCTCGGTTCCAGGTCTTGAGCTGTGTCGTCGCGTTCATCGGACCCAGGCAGCCTGCGCCGAGGACCACTGCGAGCAGCGCGCCGAGGACCCACGTCTTCTTGAAGTCCTTCATGGAGGTCCTCCTCAGATTCCGAACTCGGTGGGAACTTCGACCTGCGGCGGATCGACCAGGTGATCGCCCGACCACCAGTAGTACGAGTTGAAGATCACGAGGTCTCCGAGGCTGAACACGGCGTAGACCGGGAGCAGGACGATGAAGGCCACCTCGTTGCCCCACTTCCCGTCGAGCTCGTTGTTCCACTTGAACAGCCGGCCCGTGGCGTTGCTCGGACCCAGGCAGCCTGCGCTGATGAGCCCGGCGAGCACCAGCCCGGCGAGCCAGGTCGATCGTCTTGCTCTCATCGCGTTCCTCGTGGTTCCGTCCATTCGATCGAGGGAAGTCCCTCGCAGCTTGACCAGGATAGGGGCGCCCGACAAGCCGGGCCAGTGTTGGGCTTGCCCTTCCGGTGCAATGGCGTCGGCTCCTCCTGGAGCACTTTCCGCAGCCGGCCGTCGCGTCGCCGTAATGTCGTCTGGCAGTGATCGACTACTCCAGCCCGCGCAGTCGCGCCTTCGCCTCGCGGTGGAACTCGGAGCCGGACGGCGCGAGGTCGAGCACGCGTCGATAGGACGCGACGGCCTCGTTGCTGCGGCCGTCCGCCTCGTAGGCGACTCCAAGGAAGAAATGGGAGAGCGCGTGTTGCGGTAGGCAGATGACGGCCGTTTCCAGTTGCTGCGTCGCCTCGCGGACGTTTTCGGCCTCGAGCTCGAGGATGCCGAGGTAGAGGCGAGGCTTCCAGTGACCGGGGTGTCCGGGGAACTCGTCGTAGAGGCGCACGGCCGCCCGGAAGCGTTCGATCGGATACCCCGTCTCCGTCAGCATCTCGAGCTCGCCGAGTGTCGTGTGAAAGAGCGGCTCCCCAGGGACTTCCGCGATCGCCTCCGCCACGAGGGTGAGGGCGTCGGCGATGTCTTCCACGCCTCCATCGCTCCGCGCCAGCACGGCGAGTGCCGCAGCGTGCTTCGCGTAGGTCGGAGCGCGCTCGCGCAGTCTCGTCACGATCCGGGCGAACTCCTCGCCGCCTGTGCGGAACGAGGCCGGAGCTGCGGTGCGCGACGCGGCGTACTCCTCGTCGATCAACCGCTCGAGCTTCGCGATCCGGTCGTCGTTCGCGGGGTGCGTGCTGAAGAGCGTGAGCGGGCTCGAGGCGCCGCCCTCCGCTTCCAGGCGCTGGAAGACCTCGAAGAGGCGCACGGCCTCGATTGGGTCATAGCCCATGGCGTCCGCGAAGTAGGCGCCGCGGCGGTCGGACTCGATCTCCTGGTCGCGATCGTACTTGAGCGTGAAGAGTGCAGGTCCGAGCTCCGTGATCCCGACCGCGAGGCCGACGGCGCGCCCCGGCAGCGAGCTGCCCAGAACGGCGCGGTTCAAGCGTCCGAGCGTGTTGCTCGGCAGGCGCGCGAGGAAGCCGCGCGACTGCGCAAACATCGCGTGCTGGTGCTCGACGTGGCCGAGCTCGTGGCCGAGGACGGAGACGAACTGCCCCTCGCTGTCGAGCTCCTGCAGGAGGCCGCGCGTGATGTACACGTGACCGCCGGGCAACGCGAAGGCGTTGGGGATCGAGGAGTCGAGGATCTGGAACGAGAACTCGAAGTCGTCCTTCCTCACGCTCTCCTGCGCCATCTCCAGCACGAGTGCCGAGAGGTAGGCGTGCGCCTCGGCGTCGACCAGGGGCCCGTCGAACTGGGACTCGACGACCGGTGCGGTGCCGCGACCCATCGCGACCTCCTCCTCGACGCTCCACTGAACGAACGCGAGCTTCCGTTCTCCCGTGACGCGATCGGAGACGCAGCCCGCCAGCGCGAGCAGTCCGAGTGCCAACGCGATCCTGTTCATGGATTCCTCGCTGTGCTTGCCTCCACCGCAGTGGCGTCCTCCAATCATAAGTGATGAGCAGTCCGTCCGATCGTCCGCGGCGTTCTTGCGGGGTGCTGCTCCGCAACGCACTCCTGTTCCTCCTCCTCGCGCCCATCGCGGCCTGGTGCACGGCGGCGATCTTGTTCGCGGGCGGCTTCGGCCCGGCGGACCGCACACGGGCAGCGGTAGCCTCGGCGTTCGTCTTGTTCTCCCTCTTGGGGCTCGTCAAGTGGCGCTTCGAACGCGCGCTCGTCGTGATCGCCTTCGCGTGTCTCGCCATCACCCTCTGGTCGTGGTCGATCCAGGCCTCCAACCTGCGCGACTGGGCGCCCGACCAGAAGAAGCTCCCGACCGCGACGATCGACGGACCGCTCGTCACCGTCCGGAACATCCGGAACTTCGAGTACCGGAGCGCCGACGACTGGGACGAGAGCTACTACGAGGCGACGTTCGATGCTCGCGAGGCCGAGCAGGCTTACTTCATCGTCGTCCCGTTCTCCGAGGATTTCCCGGGCCTCGCGCACACGATGGTGTCGTTCCGGTTCGAGGGCGAGCGCTACCTCTGCGTCTCGGTCGAGATCCGCAAGGAGAAGGGCGAGGACTACCACCCGCTGCGCGGGCTCTTCAAGCAGTACGAGGTCATGTACGTCGCGGGCGATGAGCGCGACCTGATCGGAGTGCGCGCGATCCACCGCGGGAACGATGTGTACGTGCACCCGGGGGTCGCGCGAGGCGAGAAGGTCTCGGAGGTCTTCCTCGACGTCGTGCGGCGCATGAACGTGCTGGCCGAGGAGCCCGAGTTCTATGACACACTCCGAAACAACTGCACGACGAACCTGGTCGTGCACTGGGAGAACGTGCACGGGAAGGCGCTGCCCATGGACTACCGGCTGATCCTGCCCGGCTACTCCGACCAGCTCGTCCACGAGCTCGGCATGATCGACACCGAATTCGGCTACGAGGAGACCCGGGAGCGGAACCGCGTGAACGAGCGCGTGACGGCCGCCATCGGCCGCGAGGACTTCTCGTCCGCGATCCGCGGGCGCGCCGGGGGCTGACCCCGGGGACGGGAGGAGAGTCCCGCCCGGAGGAAAGCTCGGAATGCCTGGCAGGTCCGGGGCATGGATCTCGCCATGGCTGGCGGTAACCTCCACGCCCGATCCACGATCTTCACTCCCAGAGACCGCCATGCGCTTCACGATCCTGCTCGCCCTGCTCCCCCTCCTCGGCTGCCGCGGAACGGGACCGCACCCGACCCACTTCGACGTCGGCGTCATCCAGCGCGAGGTCACGACCGACTCGTCGGAGGCCCAGCTCTGGTTCGATCGCGGCCTCGGGCTCAGCTTCGGCTTCAACCACGAGGAGGCGATCCGCTGCTTCGAGCGTGCCCTCGAGGCCGACCCCGGCTGCGCGATGGCGTGGTGGGGGAAGGCCTGGGCGAACGGGACCAACTACAACAGCCCCGCGATGTCGGAGGAGGCGAGCCGGGCCGCCCACGAGGCCCTGCTCCAGGCGCTGCGCAACCGCAAGGGCTGCACTCCGGTCGAGCACGACCTGATCGAGGCGCTGCGCGCTCGCTACACGTGGCCCGCGCCCGAGGATCGTGCGCCGCTGGAGAAGGCCTACGCCGACGCGATGCGCGAGGTCCACGCCAGGCATCCTGACGACCCGGACGTCGCGGCGCTCTTCGCCGAGGCCCTGATGCAGCTCCGTCCGTGGCAGCTCTGGAGTCCCGAGGGCGAGCCCGCTCCGGAGCTCGCCGAGATCCGCAGCGTCCTGGAGCCCGCGCTCGAGCGCTGGCCGGACCATCCGGCGCTCTGCCACCTCTACATCCACGCCATGGAGGCCGGTCCCGAGGTCGCGCGCGCCATCCCCGCGGCGCGCAACCTGGAGGACCTGACGCCGGGCCTCGGTCACCTGATCCACATGCCGAGCCACATCTACGTGTGGACCGGGCGGTACGACGACGTGATCCGCGTGAACCTCGAGGCCGTGGACGTCGACGACGCGTTCGTCGACTACGCGGGCCGCGAGAGCTTCTACACCGCCTACCGCGTCCACAACTACCACTTCGTCGCCTACGGCGGGATGTGGGAAGGACAGCGTGAGCTCGCGCTCGAGTACTCGCGCCGCCTCGTGGACGAGATACCGGCCTCGCTACTGGCGCTGGCGCCCGATCTCTTCGACGTGTTCACGGCGACGCCGTACCACGTGCTCGTGCGCTTCGGAATGTGGGAGGAGATCCTGGATGAGCCGGAGCCCACCGAGCTCGCCGCGAAGGCGGTCTGGCGCTACGCCCGCGGCGTCGCGTTCGCGACGCTCGGGCGCGTCGACGAAGCGCTCGCGGAACAGCGCCGGTTCCGCGACGCACGCGCCGCGGTCCCGGAGTCGCGCCTCCTCTTCAACAACTCCGTGTCCGAGATCCTCGGTGTCGCGGAGAAGGTGCTCGCCGGCGAGATCGAGTACCGGCGCGGGAACCACGACCGGGCTTTCGCGCTCCTGCGCGAGGCGGTCGTGCTGGACGAGCGTCTGAACTATGACGAGCCCTGGGGCTGGATGGAGCCGGCGCGGCACGCGCTGGGTGCGCTGCTCACCGAGCAGGGGCACTTCGAGGAGGCGCTCGGCGTCTACCGCGCGAATCTCGAGCGCTACCCCGAGAACGGCTGGGCGTTGCACGGCATGGCCGAGTGCCTGCGCGGCCTCGGGCGACACGACGAGGCGACCGCGGTCGAGGCGCGCTTCGACGAGGCCTGGGCGCGCTCGGACGTCGAGATCCCGGGCTCGTGCTTCTGCCGGATCGGGTAGCCGGACGCTCGACGGCTACTTGCCGCCCCGTCCGGAGATCGCGTCCCAGAACGTCTCGAGCTGCTCGGGCGTGAGCACGAGCTGGAGGTCGGCGTTGAAGCGCTCGCCGTCCTCCCGCTTGCGCTCGCCGACGAGCTCGGGGTCCTGCCCCTCCTCCCAGAGTCGCATCTGCTCCTCCTCGCGCTGGTATTGCGTGAGGAGGACCGTGCGCATCCCGTCCACCTGGTGGGGCGCGAGCTCGAGCCACTTCTCCATTCGCACGAGGTCATCCTCGAGCCGCTGCGCCCGCTTCTCCTGGTAGCCGCGGATCTTCTCGGCGGTCTCTTCCTTGCGAATCGTGGTCAGCGCGTCCGCGATGCGGGCCTTCAAGCCCGTGTCCACCTCACCGGCGGGAAGGGTCCGGTCCTCGAGCGCCGCGAGGACCTCTTCGCGGAACGCCTCGAACTCGAGCTGCGAGACGAAGCCCTCGATCGGGGCACGCTTGGTGGAGGCGGTCGCAGGACGGAGCTCGATTGTCGCGAGCCGCTCGCGCAGCTCGCGGTTCTCCTCGACCAGCGCGTCGACCCGGGCCACGAGCTCGAGGTCCGTTCGCGGAGAGGCCGCCTCGGAAGCGCTCGTCCATTTCGGAGGCGCCGGGTCCAGGAGCATCGTCATGGCCGCACCCGCGGCGAGGGCGACGAGGAGGACGGGGATCAAGAGGTACTTCATGCCGGATCCGTGCAGTCGCGAGAGCCTACCAGCCACGGTCGCGGTTTAGCGGGCGGTTAACCTCCTCTCCCGCGTGCCCCTCGTAGCCTCCGGTTCGAAGGCCCCAAGAGGTAGTTGCCATGACCCGATTCCTCCGTCGCACGCTCGTGCTCTGTCTGATTCCGTGCTCTCTCTCACTGCCGGCCCACGCCCTCCCGCAGGGCTGGACGACCGACGGAGGCAGCAAAGTCGACATTCCCGAAGGCGAGGCTGGCAGCCTCTCCCCGGACGAGCTCGCGACCCTGGTCGAGCTCCTCATCGAGGAGGCGGTAGAGCCGGACGGTCCGGGTATGGCACTGGCGCTGATGCTCGACGGCGAGCTGATCTTCGCCGGAGCCCGGGGCATGGCCGACCTCGAGCGCTCGGTCGCGTGCGACGTCGATACCGCGTTCGACATGGCGTCCGTGTCGAAGTCCGTGACGGCCGCCGCCATCGCCGTGCTCGTCGAGGACGGGCGCGTGGACCCCGACGCGCGTGTGCACGAGTACCTGCCCGGTCTCTCCGAGACCTACCGGCCCGTCCAGGTGAAGGACCTGATCCACCACACCGGCGGCGTCGAGGACGTCGAGGGATCGCTCGCACTCGCCGGATGGGGACGCGGGGACCCCGGTACGATCGAGGACGCGTTGCGCGTCCTGAGCGGGCTCCAGCACCTTCGCTTCGAGCCGGGCACGGCTCACATCTACTCCAACGGCGGGTATGTGCTCCTGGCCGAGATCGTTCGCGCGGTGACCGGCACATCGTTGCCGGAGTTCGCGCGGGAGCACTTCTTCGAACCGCTCGGAATGAAGTCCGCGAGGTTCGCGACCGGTGGGGGTGAGCTCGTGCCCGGCCGCGCTCTGCCCTACGGGCTCGAGGAGGACGCGCACGTCTCGCAACCGCTGAGCGCGCGGTACGGCGCCGGCGGGCTGCTGTGCTCGGTCGTCGATCTCGCGAAGTGGGCCGATGCGCTGCGAACCGGACACGTGATCGGAGCGGACGTACGCGATCGCATGCGCGCGCTCGGAACGCTCGACGACGGCACCACGGTCGACTACGCCTTCGGGCTCTCGAGGTCCCGGGAGGGCGGCCGTGAGCTCTGGAGCCACGGCGGGTCCGTTCCCGGAGGTCAGAGCCATCTCTCGTTCTATCCCGACGAGGGCCTGGTGATCGTCGCGGCGTCCAACACGCTGGAGGAACCGAACGTCGGGCGCATGGCCGCGGACGTCGCCGTGTACACGCTCGGCCCGGGCGAAGAGCCGCAGGGGGGGCTTCCGAGCGGGATGATCTTCATCCCCGAGAACCAGGAGACGCCCCCCGAGTCGGTGGGCGTGGACGTGGACCCCGGGACGCTCGCCTCCTACGCCGGGACGTACGAGATGGAGGATGGCTTCCTGCTGATGGTGGGGAGCCGGGACCGGCAGCTCCTGATCGGATTCGACGATGAGCCGACGATCGAGGTCTTCCCGCTCCCGGACGGCGGCTTCCTGCTCCCCTCCGCGAACTACGAGTACCACTTCGGTCCGGAGGAAGACGCGGTGACGATGCACGTCCGGAGGTCGGTGCGCACCGGCGAGCCGTTGGACGTCGTGGGTCGTCGCCGGCGCCTCGTCCCCCTGGACGAAGGGGCTGCGGCACAACTCGAGGGCACGTACAGGAGTGCCGAGCTGGGTGCCTTCTACACCGTCGAGTGGGAGGACGGCGAGCTCTGGCTGGTGCACGCGCGTCACGGTCGCCTGCTCCTCGGCCCGATGAACGCGGACACGTACAGCCTGCCGGGCAGAGCACTCGCCCGACTCGCGTTCGTCCGCGAGGAAGGTGTGGTGCGCGGTTTCGAGCTCGTGGCCTTCAGCTGGGCGGCGACGTCGTACTTCTCTCGGCTCTAGGGCTCGGCTCGCACGAACTTGTAGCCCGCTCCACGCACCGTGCGCAGGAAGGTCGGGTTCGCGCGATCCGGCTCGAGCTTGCCGCGCAGCCAGGTGACGTGGACGTCCACGGTTCGCGTGCGCGGGGGACGCCGGTAGCCCCACACGGCGCGCAAGAGCTCCTCGCGTGAGACGACTTCGCCCTCGCGCTGGATCAGGTAGGCGAGGAGCTGGAACTCGCGCGCCGCGATGTCGATCGGGTGTCCGGCGCGGCGCACCTCCATCGCGCGCAGATCCACCTCGACGTCGCCGAAGTGAACGGGCTCCTGCCGTTCGGGCGGAGGAGCGCTCGCGCGTCGCAAGAGCGCCTCGATGCGAGCCACGAGCTCATCGGGGTCGAACGGCTTGGTCAGGTAGTCGTCCGCACCCACTCGCAAACCGTTCACCCGATCGCGGACGTCGCCGAGGGCCGTCAGCATCAGGATCGGTGTCCGGACGCCGCGCCGCCGCAGGTCACGGCACACGTCCGTTCCGTCCATGCCCGGCAGCATCAGGTCGAGCAGGACCACGTCGTACGCTGGGAGCGAGGATGCCAGCGCGAGGCCCTCGAGCCCGTCGGGCGTCGTCTCGAACGCGAAGCCCGCGGCGCGCAGTCGGTCGCCCACTGTGAGCGCGAGGCCCGGCTCGTCCTCGATCATCAGGACGCGCTTCACGACGAGGCTCTCAGCGGCAGGTGCAACGCAATCGTCGCCGGCTCTTCCAGCCGGACGGACCCGCCGTGGTCGGCGACGACCCGAGCCACCACTCCGAGTCCGAGGCCGCTTCCGGTCACTCCGGCCCGGCGTGCCGCCTTGCCGCGATAGAAAGGAAGGAAGGCGCGCTCTCGGTCCTCCTCGGCGATCCCGTCGCCCTCGTCGGCGACCTGGAGGACCAGCTCCGATCCGTTCCGGCGGAAGCCGCGCACGCGCACGGTCTGCCCCTCCGGTCCGTACTTGATGGCGTTGTCGAGCAAGTTCTGCACGGCCGACACGAGGGCAGCCCGGTCGCCGCGGAGCGGCGGGAGCTCGGGTTCGAGCTCGGTGTCGATGTCGAACTCGCGCCGATCGCGCCAGTGGAGGCAGCCCTCGACCGCGTCGTCGACGAGCTCGGAGACCGCGACGTCCTCGATGACGGATGGCTCGATGTTTCCGTCGCGCGAGAACCGAAGAACGCGCTCGACGCGGTCGCTCACGCGCTCGACCTCGCGCTCGATCAGCGCGCCGTACTCGGAGAGCTTCTTCCCATCGCGGACGACGCCGCTCCGGATGTTCGAGGCCGCGCTGCGGATCACGGCCAGGGGCGTGCGCAGCTCGTGCGAGACCCCGGCGATGAACACCCGCTCCTTCTCCGACAACCGTCGCGCGCGCGCCTCCGCGAACAGGAGGACGCCGATCCCCGCGCAGAGCAGGCCGAGGATCGCGCCGCCGATCGCGAGGTTTCGCCTTCGTCCACGTGCAACCACCGCAGCGAGTGTCCCGTCGCGGTGTCGCGCGACGAGGTTCCACGTCGCGGGAGACGCGCCGACGGGGATCTCGAGCTGGAGCGGAACTGCGGTCGGCGACCCGCCGTCGTCTCCGACGAATCCGACCCAGCTGCCCGTCTCGCGGAAGACCACCGCGCTCGCGTCGGGGGGGCGTGGGTCGTCGTCCTCCCGAGAGCGGTAGTAGACCGGGCCGGCGCCGTCGACGGGCTCGATCGCGAAGGCGTAGGTCTCGAGCGCGGCGTCTCCCAGTGCGCGCGTGATGGCGGCCTCGACGACGGCCGCGGGCACGTCGGCGTCCCGCTCGGCCCACGCGTCGTCGAGCTCCGCGGCCGCGCGGTCCAGCCCGCTCTGGAGGTTGCGCCGCATCTCGTCCCGCTGCGCCTCCTCGAGCTCGTCTAGCCAGCGCACCTGCTGCACGACCAGCACGACCAGCAGCGGCAGGAGCAGCAGAACGTAGGCGAGCGTTCGACGCGGGACCGGCATCGGTTCACTCTACGGGCCGCGAGCGCGCGTGATGGCGGCATAACGACCCCTTAACACGCAACGTCGAATCCCGATCGCTGTACATTCCGCGCGCCCGAATCCAATTCCAAACGAGGGAGATCAGATGGAGCTGAAGCGAATCGACGTCCTGTCCGCCGTCAAGGTCACGTTCATCCTGTACGCGGCTCTCGGGTTCCTGTTCGGAGCCCTGATCTCGACCGCAGCTGCGCTGGGATCCGGGTTCGAGGGTTCCGATGGCAGTGTCCCCGGGGGCGGTGTCCTGCTCGGCCTCGGAGCCGTGATCATCATCCCCCCGCTCTACGGCGCCATGGGCGCCTTCTTCGCGGCCATCGGGGCGCTCCTGTACAACCTCACCGCGCGTCTGGTCGGAGGGATCCGGGTCGAGCTGTCGTAGGCCGCGCGGCGTGAGGGAGGGTCGCTACCAGGCGCTGCTCGTCGTCGGGGTCGCGCTGTGCCTCGCGATCTCGCTCGTGGACCCGCTGTTCCCACGGGAGCAGTTCCTCCAGCACGCGCCGACGGTGGTCGCACTTCCCCTTCTGTTCCTCTCGGCGCGCAGGCGATGGCTCTCGAACGCGGCGATGACCTGCATCGTCGCGTTCCTTCTCCTTCACGTCGTGGGGGCGAGATACACCTACATCCACGTCCCGTTCGGCGAGTCGTTCTCGATCCTCGCGCTCGGCGGCGATGGGGGCGACCGCAACCACTACGACCGGCTCGTCCACCTCGCGTACGGAGTGTTCGCGATGGTTCCCCTGGTCGAGATCGCGCAGAGGTACGGCGGGTTGCCCCGCGCCTGGGCACGGGCCCTGGCGCTGTTCGTCGTGCTCGGAATGAGCGCCGTGTACGAGAGCTTCGAGTGGGTGTTGACCCTCGTCGCCGACCCGGTCTCCGCCGATCGCTACAACGGTCAGCAAGGCGATGCCTGGGATGCGCAGAAGGACATGGCGCTCGCCGCTCTCGGCGCGCTCTCCCTCCTGCCGTTCGTCGGAGTCAGCGGGCGAGGAGAGCCAGCACCCGCTCCTTGACGCTGGTCATCGCGACGACGCCCTCGTCCGGTTCCCCGCCGCAGTCCGCGAACGGCCGCGAGCACAGGAAGAGGGGTCCCCGTTCGGGCGACACAGGCAGCCGACCGTGACTCCCGCGTACCAGGGAGGCGTCGAGCGGGATCACGTCCATCCGGTAGCGCATGCCGAGCGCCTTCTGCGCGAGGCGTCGGGCCACGCGCAGCGGCGGGAACGCGAGCTCCGGGTCGACGAAGAGCTCGCACGGGTCGTAGCCCGGCTTGCGGTGGATGTCGACGGTGCGCGCGAAGTCGGGCGCGTCGTCGTCGTCGATCCAGTAGTAGTAGGTGAACCAGGCGCCCGGCTCCGCAATGGCAACCAGGTCCCCCGCGTTCGCGTGGTCGAGACCGTGGGCGCGCTTGCCCTCGTCGGACAGGACCTCGCCGACACCGTCGAGGGATGCCAACGCCTCGGCGGCCGCGCCGCGCGCCTGCGTGTCCTTCGCATACACGTGAGCGACCTGATGGTCGCTGACGCAGAACGCCTGCGACACGAAGGGATCGAGCGTCTCCCCGAACGGGCCGGGCCTGACCTCGAGCAAGCCCGCCTCGCGCAGCCGGCGGTTGACGTGCACGGGCCGGGAGACCTCCTCGATTCCGTACTCGGAGACGACGACCGTCTCCGCGCCGGCCCGGTCCGCTGCCGCGACGAGCTCGCCGACGACCGAGTCCACCTCCGTCAGTGCTTCCAGCGAGCGCGGTGCGTCCGGCCCGAAGCGCTGGTGGTCGTAGTCGAGGTGGGGGAGGTAGACCATCGTCAGCGTCGGGCGCTTCTGCTCGAGCACGCGCAGTGCGGCATCGGCGATCCAGCGGCTCGAGGCGAGCCCGGACTTCGGCCCCCAGAACTGGAAGAACGGGAAGGGGCCGAGCGAGCCCTCGAGCTCGGCCTGGAGCTCGCGCGGCCACGTGGAGATCGAGAAGACCTTGCTCCCATCGGATCCGTAGAAGGGTCGCGGCGTCGCCGACCACTCGACGTCCGCGCCCAGGTTGAACCACCAGAAGAGCTTCGCGCACGTGAAGGAAGGGTCCAGCCGGCGCGCGGTCTCGGGCAGCTCCTCTCCGGCGACGAGCGCGTTCGACTGCTTCCAGAAGGCGACCTCCGCAACGTCGCGGAAGAACCAGCCGTTGCCGACGACTCCGTGCTCTGCCGGCGAGAGCCCGGTCGAGAGCGTCGCCTGTGCGCTGCACGTCACTGCCGGGAGGACGGACGACATGGGAGCGCGAGCGCCGCGCTCCGCCAGGGCCTGGAGGTTCGGCGTGCGGGGTCCCACCTGGCGGTCGGTCAGCCCGACGACGTCGATCAAGAGCACCGGCTTCACGTTGCGCGGGATGCTAGCATCCCGCCATGTTCGGAAAGCTGCGCGCGCTCTTCGGCGGGAAGCCGGCCCTCGTCAAGGGGACCGGGAAGCTCGAGGACGGCCACGCGAAGAAGGTCGTCTTCGGCGATCCGATCGCGGGCGACGGTGTCGAGGTCATCTTCTGCCGCGTCGGCGGCGAGCTCCACGCGCTCGACGCGCTCTGTCCCCACGAGGGCGGCCGGATCACCGAGGGGCCGCTCGAGGGAGGGCAGTACGCGGTCTGCCCCCTGCACGGTTACCAGTTCGAGCCGGCGACGGGGGTTGCCGTCAACGCCTCGTGCGGGAAGGCGAAGCGTTACCGGGTGCGGGAGGCGGGGGGGGACTGCGAGATCTGGTTGTAAGGAGGGGCAGGTGAATCGGGCACGGGCACGGGCACGGGCACCAGAGCTGTTAGCGTGAGGCGATGTGCAGGCGCATGGCGCCATCCGACCATTCGAAGGCTTTGAAGGAGACGCCTCCGAAGTAGCGGTCGACTACCGAGATGTCCGGCCAGGGGGTGTCGGGGCCGATCGGCAGCATCTCGTCGATGGGCTTGCCGGTCAGGGCGGAGGCCAGCTTGATTCCGGAGCTCAGCGAGCGGAGTGTGTCGAGCAGGACTCCGAGCGAGGCCGCGGTGTCGGTGATGGCGAGGGCGCTCGCCCGACGGTTCTCCTCGATGACCGAGGCGAACACGCCGTTCTCTCCGATGCCGATACCGTCGTCGGTGGTCATGCGCAGCGCCTCGCGCAGCGCTGTCGGCTGCATCGACAGGAGCAGCGCACCTTCGATCGCGCTCCAGTACATGCGGATCGAGACGAGCCCCTCCCAGAGATTTGCCGCGTGGACCTCGTGGCCGAAGACCGACTCCACGTGATCCTCCGCGCCGGCGTCTTGCGAGAGCACGCTCCCGGTGATGCGTTCGAGCGTCGCGCTCACGCTCGCGGTGTCGCGCACGCCCAGCATGAACACTCGTCCGTAGGTCGGTGCCACCGAGCTCCCCGAGAGTCCGCGCAGGACGCCCCCGGCTGCACCGAGCAGCGATTCCTGTGCGGGGACCTCGATCGAGAAGGACGCGAACTCCCCGGTCAGCTCCGACAGGACGTCCTCCTCGACGTCGACGCCGAGTGCCTGCGTGAGCTGGAGGCCGGCTTGCATCTCCTGGTAGCTCTCCGGGTCGAACTCGCGGGCCAGATCCTTGGCCAGAGCACCCGCGCCGGCGAAGTCGATGCTCATCGTGATCACGCCCTTCGCGTTGCGCGGGATGCGCTCGACGAGGTCGACGGGGACGCCTCCGAGAAGGCTCGCGACCGCCGCGAAGAGGCCGTCCTCGGGCGCGCCGAGCAGCACTTCGAGGTCCGTCTCCTCTCCCTCGCCCAGTCGTCCCGCACAGCGAACCCAGCCGATCCGCTCGAGCTCGGCCGCGAGCATCGGGGGAGCCTGGTCGAGCTCGCCCGAGGCCATGAGGTGCTTCCAGAACACCGAGAGATCGACGAAGACCTCCAGCTGCGGGTCGAAGCTGCTGCGCGAGCGCGCCAGCTGATACGTCTCGTTCGAGAGCAGGCTCCCGCCTTCCGATGCTCCCGACCACCGATCCACGACGCCGCGCACGCGCGCGAGGGCGGCCTCGCGATCGCCACTCGCGACCACGGCGATGACGTCACCGAGCTCTGCGAGGTACGCGGCACCCTCGTCGTCGTCGGGCGGTGAGACGGCCGTCACCGATGCGCCCTGGTACTCCCCTCCCGTGACGGTCGCGCCCTCGGCGCGGGACCTGTCGAGGAGCTTCTCGACGAGCTCGTGGAAGGGCTCGCGATCCTCCCCGAGCTCGACCAGGAGCCCCAGCACCATGTCGTCCGGATTCCCCCCCGGGACGTCCGAGAACAGGACCGCGGAGCCCGAGAGCGAGGCCAGGAACTCGCTCGGATCGAACCCTAGCTCGTCGAGCTGGCCCCAGTCGGGTCGAAGCTCCCCGCCGAACAGTCCCTCGAAGTGCCCCACGAGGGCTGCGACCTCCTCGTCCCGTGCGAAGCGCAGCCAGGCGTTCTTCTTGATCCCCGCACGGATCTCGTCCATGTCTCCGAGCGCAGCGACGGCCATGGCGTCCGGAGGAGCCAAGGCCAGGAGGTAGTCCCGGGCGGGGTAGGCCGTCGGACTCGAAGCCGCGAGACCGGCAGAGAGGATGTAGAGGAGAGGAGTCGCGATCATCGCTCGGGGGCTCTCAGTACGAGGCGAGAGGGCGGGAGTGCCGACCCTAGCGCGGCGCTCCGGAGGCCATTTCCTGCCTGCGCGACCCAAGCGCTCGTAGCGGAGAGAGCCGTTCGGGCCCCCGGCCTGCAAGGCCTCGGTTCCTTTTCCGACAACTCGGACGACTCGAGGGCGTAGGCCGGGTAGCCGTTCTATAAGGAAAACCGCCTTCCCGACCTCCTCACGCGTCCCTTACACGTTTTCTTGGGCCCGCGGATGCGGTTGTTTCGCCTCGCGACTACCCTGGTCGTACTACCACGGTAGTTGAGCTCTGACCCCGCCCCACGATGAGACGCCCGGCATGAGTCGTTCGAGAGAGCTCGGCGAGCTGCAACTCGCCCTCATGCGGGTTCTCTGGGAGCGCGGGGAGGCCACCGTGGCGGAGGTCCACGCAGCGCTCGGTAGCCGGGCCCTCACGACGATCGCCACGATGCTCACGAAGATGGAGCGCAAGGGCGTCGTCGAGCACCGGCTCGAGGGGCGCCAGTTCGTCTACCGCCCGACCGTCAGCGAGGCCGTCGTGATGAAGACGATGGTCGCCTCGCTCACCGAGCGCCTGTTCAGCGGAGACGTCACGGCGCTCGTGAACCACCTCCTGACCGAGCAGGAGATCGACCTCGACGAGCTCGAGCGCCTGAAGGCGCTGATCGCAGAGCGCCAGCGCGAGGAGGGCGAATGACCGCGTCGATCGTCGCGGCCTGGGTCCTGACCTACGCCCTCCACAGCACGCTCTTGCTCGGCGCCGCCTGGCTCGGACTCCAGATCGCTCGCAATACCACCCACGCGCTCCGCGACCGCGTGTGGAAGATCGCTCTCTTCGGCGGGTTCGCGACGGCAATGCTGCAGGTCGGTCTCGGCTTCGAACCGCTCGGCGGACGCGTGGTGCTCCCGACACCCTTCACGCTTCCGCTCGAGACCCCGGAGCTGAAGCCGGTCCCCGTGCGCCCGAGACCGAACTCCGACAGCCTGCCGAGCGAGACGGAGCTCCCGTTCCCGATCCACCTGGTCTCGACCGAGCGCGGCGAGCGCGTTGCGAGCGCGACCTTGCGGCCGTCCGGCGAGCCCGGGCCCTGGAGCCGCCTCGACGTCGGCGTCACCGCCGGCCTGTCGCTGGAGCTCCTCGTGGGCCTCGTCGGCCTCTCGATCGCGTTCGCGCGCTTGCGCCTGGGAATCCGCGGCAGGCGGCCGGTCCGCACCGGCGTTGCGCGCGAGATGCTCGACGACCTCGCCCGCCGCGGAGGGATCCGGAGACACGTCCGGCTGTCGAGCTCGGGCTCGCTCGCGGTGCCCGTGACTTTCGGCGTCCTGCGACCGGAGATCTGCGTGCCCGCGCGGGCCTTCCGAGAGCTCGGCTCCGAAGGGCTCGAGGCGATCCTCGCCCACGAGCTCGGCCACGTCGCGCGCCGGGACCCGTTCTGGCGGCTCGCCGCGCGAGCCGTGTCGTCTCTCTTCTTCTTCCAGCCGCTGAACCGCGTCGCTTCCCGCGAGCTGGCCGATTCCGCCGAGTACCTGAGCGACGACTGGGCGGTCGCACAGACGGGGCGCGAGCTCGCGCTGGCGAGCTGCTTGACGGAGGTCGCCACGTGGATCACCCAGGGCTCGGGCCCGCGGACCGCGCTGGCGCCGGCCATGGCCGAAGGACGTCGGCGACTCGGCGGTCGCGTGCAGCGCCTCCTCGACGGGCGCGGGACCGCACGCGACGGCAATCCGAGGGCGGTCGCCCTGCTGGGAGCCGCAATCCTCGCGTGCGTCGTGGGAATCGCCCCCGGCGTGGCGGCAAAGACGGCGAAGGTCGAGCGCGCCCCGGACAGCCTGGCGGACTCCACGCTCCCGGAAGAGATCCGGCCGACTCCCCGAGGACCTCTCGGGACGCTCGATGGTCAGATCGCAGCGCTCGAGCACGAGATCGTCGAGCTGCGGCGCGCCGTCCTCGAGCTGCCGGACCCCGCTCCCTTCCTCGCCGGCGTGAAGAAGATCGAACAGCGGCTCGTGCACCTCGGGAAACGTCGCGCGGAGATCGCCGGTGAGCTGCCCGAGCTCGCCGGACGCCTCGCCGATGCGCCGGCCCGGTTGCGCGCCGATTCACTGGAGGTCGACGAGTCGACCCGCACAAGGAGGACCGAACCATGAAGCTCACTTTCCTGCTCCTGTCCCTCGGCGTCGCCGGCGCCGTCCCCTTCGCGACGGCGGGCGGCGAGGAGTGTCGGACGCCCGCCGCGGCACCCGCGCTCGTCGTGCAGAACGACGGGCCGTGTTGCGAGGTCACGCTCGTCACCTGCCGCGACTGCGGTGACTGCGAGGCCGGTCGCGGAGCGCTCGCGTCGGCGCCCGAGCCCGAGCGTCGTCTGGAACGGGTGGTGCCCGAGCGGCTCGCCGCGCTCCTCCAGGACGGTCGCGAGGAGGACGCGATCGATGCCCTGTGGGACGAGATCGAGGAAGCCGTCGAGCAGGCGCTCGAGGAGGCCGGCGAGGAGCACTGGGACGCCCTCGAGCAACAGTGGGAAGCGATCGAAGAGGTTCTCGAGGCATGGGAAGAGCGCTACGAGGATCACTTCGAGGCGCTCGTCGAGTCCATCGAGGACATGCAAGAAGAGTCCTGGGACGAGTGGGACGAGGCCTGGGAGCTCTGGGCCGAGGAGTGGGAGGCCGAGGCCGAGGAGTGGGCGGAAGACTGGGAAGCCGAAGCCGAATCCTGGGAGAACTGGGCCGAGGAATGGGAAGAGGAGGCCGAGGCCTGGGCCGACGAGTGGGAAGACTGGGCTGACGAGTGGGCGGACTTCGAAGATGACCTCGATGAGGATTGGGACTCCGACGACTGCGCGGACGAAGACCGGTCCAAGGACAGGAAGCGTGCCGAGAAGGAAGCACGGCGAGCCCATGACGAGGCGCGCCGGATGCACGACAAGGAGCGCCAGGAGCTCGAGAAGCGTCTCCGCAAGGACCAAGAGCACGCGCGCAAGGACATGGAGCGCGAGCGGCAGCGTCAGGCGAAGGAGCTAGAGCGCGCGGCGAAGCAGGAACACAAGCGTCTCGAGAAGGAGGCGAAGCGCGTCGCGAAGGAGCGCGACCGCCTGGACGCCGAGGCGACGCGCCGGGCCGACGAGGCCGACCGGCGTGCCGCCGAGCGGGTCGCCTTCGACCGCGTTCCCACGAACGAGCCGCTCCAGGACGACGTCCGGGCACTTGTTCTGGGGATGCAGGACGAAATCGCTAGCCTACGGGCCGAGGTGGCCGACCTGCGCAGCCGCGTCGACGCTCTCTCTCGCCGACAGCTCGACTGAGCCGGCGCTCCTCGTCGATCGAAGATGCACGCCCGCGCGCGCGGGCGTGCACCCGTTTGCACGCTCTTTCCAAGGGCCCGAGCCCCAATCCAGCCCATGATCTCGCTCCTAGTCCAGCTCCCTCTGCTCGCCGTCGCCCCCGCCGTCCTCGACGGCGGGGACGAGCAGTACCAGTTCATCCTCGGGCTCTTCCAGAAGGGGCATCACGAGGTCGTCGTACGGGAGGCGAACGCTTTCCTGCGCGAGTACGGAGGGCACGACAAGCGCGACCTCGCGCGCTATCGGCTCGCGTCTTCCCTGTTCGAGCTGGATCGTCACGATCAAGCCGGCGAGCACTTCCGCGAGCTCTCCCGCCTGTCTTCCTTCGACTTCCAGACCGAGGTCTGGTTCCGCCTCGGTCAGTGTGAGCTCACGAGCGGGCGTCCCTCGCCTGCGGCCGACGCGTTCGAGCACGTCGTCGAGCTCGGGAGCGACTACTTGCTCGTCCCCGCGACCTTCTTGCTCGGTGAGGCCCGATTCCAGACCGGCGAGTACGCCGAGGCCGAGCGGCACTACGGCCGTGTGCTGCGTGAGGACGTCGAGGGCGTGCATCATCGCGATGCGGCCTACGGGCTCGCGTGGTGTGCGTATCGCCTGGACCGCCACGAGGAAGCGGCGCGCCGCATCGGGACGTTCCTCGACCGTTTCGGCGACGAAGATCTCGAAGGAGAGATGCGTCACCTCCTCGGCGAGACGGAGCTCGCGGTCGGGCGAGCGTCCGAGGCCCTCGATGCGTTCCGGAGGGTGCCGTCCGGCCCTCACCGCGAGGCCGCGCTCCACGGCGCCGGCTTCGCGTGCGCGGAGCTCGGCCGGCACCGCGAGGCGGCGCGGAGTTTCGAGACCCTGCTCGCGGAGTACCCGCAGAGTCGCTTCGCCGGCGAGGCCGTGCTTCACCTCGGGATCCATCTCCTGCAAGCCGACGACGCTGCGGCCGCGCTCGCCGCTTTCGCCCGTCCGCAGGCGAAGCTGGATGCCGAGCTCTACTTCTGGCGCTCGCGCGCCGAGGCGGAGACCGGGGACCTCGAGGGTGCGCTCGTCTCGCTCGAGCGCGCGCGCGGGTTGCGGCCGGAGGGAGACCTGGCCGAGCGGATCCAGATCGCGCGCGGTGACGTCCTGTTCGAGCTCGGCCGGGCCGAGGAGGCCGCGCGCGCCTACGGCGAGTCCGACTCCGAGTACGCGCTGCACGCCGCCGCGACCGCGAGCTTCAACGACGGGCGCCACGAGGAGGCAGTGCGGCTCGCGGGCATGCTGCTCGATCGCCACGGAGACGGGAGCTACGCCGACTCGACGCGGCTCACCCTGGGCGAAGCGCTCTTCGCCCTCGATCGCTTCGAGGAGGCGGAGCGCGCTTTCCGCGCAGTCGCCCAGTCGAAGGCCGAGGACGCGCTGCGCGGGCGCGCGCTCCTGCGCGCCGGGTGGTGCGAGTACCTCTCCGGCGACCTGGGTTCGGCCTCGAAGACCTTCGGGCGCGTGTCGGCCGAGTTTTCCGCCTCCGACGGATGCCTCGAGGCGATCTACATGGAAGGGCTGGCGCTCGAGGATCAGGGAGACGTCGATCGCGCCGTGAGCGCGCTCGCTCGCTACCTCGAACGGGATCGCAAGGGGCCCCACGCCTCCGGCGCGCTCCTCGCCCTCGCAAGGCTCGACGGGCGCGACTCGGGTCGCCGTTACCTGGAGGAGATCCTCGACGCGCACTCCGAGAGCTCCGAGGCGCCGCACGCGCTCTACGACCTCGCTGAGCGTCACTCGGCCGCCGGCGACCACGGGGCGGCGCGAGAGCGCTACGGCGAGCTCCTGCGCCGCTATCCCGATCACGAGCTCGTCTCCGCAGCGCTCTACGGAGACGCCTGGTCGAGCTATGCGCTGGGCGAGTGGGACGCGGCGATTCGTTCGCTCCGCGATCTCGCGCAGCGTCGAGACGAAGAGCTCGTGGTCGCGGGCCTCGAGCTCATGATCTTCGCCGCGGACGAGGCCGACCAGCCGCAGACGGCGGCCAAGGCCTGGGCGGGATTCTCCGCGCGCTGCACCGACGAGGACCGGTTGCTCGTCGGCGCGCGGGTCGCGGCCGGTACGCTGGAGCGAAACGGCGACCGGGACGGGGCACGCGCTCTGCTCGGGAGCCTGCTCGACGGTCTGCGGCAACCCGCGGCCGTGGTCGCGGCGCGCGTCGAGCGGACGTGGATGGCGCTCGCCGCCGAGGACGTCGCGTCCGCCGAGACCGAAGTCAGGCGCGCGCTCGAGGCCGATGCGCAGAACGGAGGCGTCCTGGAGGCCGCCTTCTTCGTTGCGGAGGCGCACTACGAGCAAGGCGACGACGAGCACGCGGCTCCGCTGTACGGCGTCGCGGCGGGGGAGGGGAGCCCCGTGGCCGACCGGGCGCTGTACAAGCAGGGCTTCGCGGAGATGCGACGCGGCGACCTGGCCGCCGCCGCCGAGGCCTTCGGCTCGCTCGTCGGCTCCCACCGTGAGAGCGAGCTCTTCGGAGAGGGCCTGTTCCTCCTCGGCGAGGTGCGCTTCCGTCAGGGCGATCACGCGCGCGCCGCGCAGAGCTTCGCGCGTCTCCTGAAGGACGTGCCGCGGCACGAGGCGGTCCCGCGCACTCTCTACCGCATGGGCGTCTCGCTGGTGCAACTCGAACGGCACGCCGAGGCGGAACGCGCGCTCTCCGACCTCGCGCGGCGCTTCGCCGAGTTCGAGCACGGCGTCGAGGCAGAGCTGTGGCGCGGGCGGGCGCTCGCGGCGCAGGGCAAGGACCGCTCGGCGCGCCAGGCCTTCGAAAGAGTGGTGGCGCGGGACGAGGGCGTCCTCGCGGCCCGCGCGAGACTCGGCCTCGGCAAGCTCGCGCTGGCAGGGAACGACGTCGAGGCGGCGCTCTCGGAGTTCCTCAAGGTCGCGCTCCTGTACTCCCACGCGGAAGAGGTCGCCGAGGCGCTGCTCCTCTCCGGAGAGTGCCTCGATGCGAAGGGCGAAGCGGAGAAGGCGCGCGACCAGTACCGCGAGATCACGGACAAGTATCCCGAGTCGAGCTCCGCCGACGAGGCGCGGCGCCGGCTGGATGTGTAGCGAACGAGACAACCGGGAGACCTCACGATGACGACGACGATTGCAGTCGCCCAGGGCGCCGATGCCGGCCTGGGCTCCCTCTACGAGATGGTCGTGGGCGGCGGGCCGCTCATGGTCCCGCTCGCCCTGTGCTCCGTGGTGGCGCTGGCCTTCGCGGTCGAGCGCTGGGTGCGGCTCCGGTCCGGCCTGCTCGGGAGCAGACGCAAGGCCGAAGACGTGGTGCGAGCCGTGCGCGAGGACGGACCGCAGAAGGCGCGCGAGCTGTGTGGTTCGGAGACACCGCTCCAGCGCATCCTCGCCACCGCCCTCGACAATGCCACGGCCCCGATGCTCGAACGCGAGAAGGCGGTCGAGGACAAGGGCGCGCGGGAGATGAAGAGGCTCTCGGCGAATCTTCTCCCGCTCATGGCGGTCGCGATGATCGCGCCGCTGCTCGGCCTCCTGGGCACCGTGTGGGGGATGATCGAGGCCTTCTCGAGCATTGCGCTGCGCGACGGGCTCGGGAACCCCGAGATGCTCGCGTCCGGAATCTCGCAGGCGCTGATCACGACAGCCGCGGGGCTCTCGATCGCGATCCCGACGCAGGCGATCTACTACTTCTTCAAGAGCAAGATCGAGCGTTTCGCACGGGGCGTCGAGGACGCCTACGCCGACCTCACCGTCGCCCTCGCCGGGGTGACGGCGTGAGGATCGACACCGAGACGCACGGGCCGAGCGAGCTGGTTCTCGAGCTGACGCCGCTGATCGACGTCGTCTTCCTCTTGCTCATCTTCTTCATGCTCGCGACGACGTTCCTCGATCCGGAACGCGAGATCGACCTCGACCTTCCCGAGGCCTCGAGCTCGCTCGCGGCCGATACGGAGGACGACGAGCTCATCATCAACGTGATGCGCGACGGGCGGCTCAAGCTCGGCGAGCACAGCATCGACCGCGACGGGCTGCTCGCGGAGCTGCGCCGGGCGGCCCGGCGGGACCCGGCGACGTCGGTCACGATTCGCGGGGATCGCAAGGTCACCCACGACGTCATCGTGGGGGTCATGGACGCCTGCGGTCAGGCGGGACTCCGGAACCTCGCAGTGGGAACGATCGAGGGCTGAACCGGCGTGGGCAAGAACGCCGTCATCGTCGTCGCGTTGCTCGCCGCGGGCTTCTTCGGCGCGTACCTGCGGTTTCGCCCGTACCTCGGGCTCGAGGCCGCCTACACCGACGGCGTTCGGACGTATGACTCCGCGGCGGGAGAGGAGATTCGCTTCGCTGTATGGGATTCCCCCGAGCGGCTCTCGGAGGAGGTCAACAGCGATGCCCGCGAGCTCCGACCGGCGCTGTCGCCCGACGGCCGGCTGCTCGTCTTCTCCTCGGGTGAGCGCGGCCTGAACGCCGACCTGTTTTTCGCCGACATCGAGGGGGGCGAGCCGCGCGAGGCGCGCCCCCTGTTCGAGCTCTGCACCGACTTCGACGAGCTCGCGCCGGCCTTCTCCAGCGATGCGCTCTACTTCGCCACGAACAGGCCCGGCGGCGAGGGCGGGCTGGACCTGTGGCGGGCTCCCTATCGCGACGGCGCCTTCGGCGAACCCGAACCGCTCGGCGATTCGATCAACACGGACGCCGAAGAAGGCGATCCGGCTCCGCTCCCCGGTAGTCGCGCGCTCGCCTTCGCCTCCGACCGCGACGGCGACTGGAACCTCTACCTCGGCCGCCCGACCGCGGACGGGACCGTGTTCGACGTCGAGCCGGTCATGCCCGCGAACACGGCCGCGGCGGAGCGCGAGCCCGCGTTCACCGCCGACGGTCTGGCGCTCTTCTTCGCATCCGATCGAGAAGGCGGCGCCGGGGCGTTCGACCTCTGGCGGAGCGTGTTCGAGAACGGCACCTGGCTCGCGCCGGAGCCCGTGCCCGGCGTGAACACCGACGCCTCCGAGCGCGGACCGCTCCCCTCGCGCGACGGGTTCACGCTCCTCTACTCGTTCGAGGACGAGGAGCTCGCCGCGGACATCTACCGAGCTCACTCACGCGAGCTGTTCCGGCTCCCCGGACGGCCGGTCGGCTGGGTGGACCTGGTGGTGCTCACGAGCCTGCTCCTGCTCGCGCTCCTCGCCTGGCTGGCGAAGCGCTGGAATCAGCTCGAGATCCTCTACAAGTGCTTCCTCGTCTCGGTCGGCGCCCACCTCGCGCTGCTCCTGTGGTTCCGCTACGTCAACGTGGAGGGCGGAATCCTCGATCTACCGGGGCGCTCGGCGCTCTTCCACGTGCGGCTCGCGAGTGTGCCGACGGCCGATCAGTCCTTGCGAGCGCGGGGTGGTGCGCTCGAGACGGAGCGCGCACCCGAGCCCGAGGCCTCGGAGCCCGAGCGCTCGGAACCTGTTGCCGCCGCGTCCGACGAGCTGCGACCGCGCGCCCTGCCGGCGGCAACGCTCGAGCCCCTGCGAGGTCCCGACCGGGACGCACCCGAGCGCACGCGGAACGATCCCACGCAACGCGAACATCGCCCGCAACCGCGCCGGCTGGCGCTGACCGACGACGAACAACCCGCGGAGCGCCGCGAGGAAACGGCGCGGTCGCTCGAGGTCGCCGCGCGCGCCATCGAGGTCGCGCCGAGTCCCCGGCCCACGTCGGCTCCCTCACGCGTTGCGCGCGACGCGACGCAGCTCGAGCAGATCGACGCGAGCGCCCCGCGCGCACGCGACCTCGACGTCCGCCGGAACGAGCGGGCGCCGGCCCGCCCCTCGCGCTGGCAGACGCTCGTCGCCGCCGGTCCGACACGCGGCCCGCGCATCGCTCCCGTCGAGGTCGCGCAACCGGCCGCGCAGACCGTGCGTCGCGAGAGCGAGTCACGTGACGTGGCGCTCCCCGAAGCCGTGTCCACGCCCCGGCCCGAGCGCACTCGTGTCGCGCCTGCGCGCGCGGGCTCGCCGATGACTCGTCCGGTCCGGCTGCCGGAGCCGACCCGCGCCAACCCGATCGACGTGGCCCGGGCCGCCGAGGCCGAGCTGCCCAAGCTCGTACGCGAGGCCGACCTCGCCGACCTCGAGCGTCCGGCTCTGCCCGCCGTTGCGTTCACCGAGCGCCCCGATCCGGTGCACGAGGCGTCCCAGCCGCGCGAGGCGTCCACGCTGGAGCGATCGCGCGAGGAGCGCCGCGAGCTCGAGGTCGTGGCCAGGGAAGTCGGCGTGG
Organism: Planctomycetota bacterium; assembly: GCA_029259655.1. Lineage (GTDB taxonomy): Bacteria > Planctomycetota > UBA1135 > UBA1135 > OFTM220. Next base: position 59,011 of record JAJDET010000171.1, on the reverse strand, counting down.
AGCGCAACGCGCACGAGCTCGAGCCCGATCGCTTCCGGCCGCTCGTCGCCCGCTTGACGGAGAAGCCCATTCACGTGCGCGAGCTCGAGGCCGATCGGCTGGAGGGTGACAGGGGCGACTCGAACGTATCGCGAAAGCTCGACCTGACGCCCTATCGCTCGCGGTTCGGACTGGAGAAGGTCAGCGCCTTGCGCGAGTACGGCGGCGGCGAGGAGACCGAGGCCGCGGTGGCTTCCGGGCTCGAGTACCTGGCCTCGATCCAGAAGCTGCGCGGGAACTGGGGTCGTGCGGACCTGATGGTGGAGAAGTACTTCCAGGTCGCCGTCGGGAAGACCGGTCTCGCCCTGCTCGCCTTCCTGGGCGCGGGGCACACACCTGTGTCGAAGACGCAGTACAGCTCGGTCACGGACCGGGCCGTGGACTGGTTGCTCGGCGAGCAGGACATCGATACCGGTCACTTCGGCTACACCACCTCCTACGGTCACGGCGTCGCGACCTACGCCCTGGCCGAGTGCTTCGCGATCACGGGCGAGCGCCGGCTCCGGCAGCCGCTCCAGCGAGCGGTGGCGTGGATCCTCGCAAACCAGCACGAGGGGACCGACCGGACGAAGGGCGGCTGGGGGTACTTCTATCCCGACGACCGCACCTACGATTCCTGGCCGCGCGTCTCGGTCACGTCGTGGCAGGTGATGGCCCTCGAGTCGGCGCGGCTGGGCGGGCTCGACGTCCCTGACCAGGCCTTCGCAGACGCACGGCGCTTCCTGCGCCGTTCTTACGACGACCGCGGGTGGTTCCGCTACAGCCACGATCCGGACCGGCTGAACTCGGGCTACCCGACGCTACCCGGCTCGACCCCGGCAGGTCTGTTCGCGCTCTCGCTTCTCGGTGAGGAGCTGACCCACGGGCGCTGGAGCGACACGGTCGACTTCGTGCTGGAGCGCGCGCCCGACGGCTACCGCTACACGTCGGACGACGCCTTCGTCTTCCACGCACGCGGCAACCTCTACTTCTGGTACTACGCCACCCTGGCGATGTTCCGCCACGGCGGCGGGGCCTGGGATCGCTGGAACGCCGCGATGAAGGAGACCCTGCTCGAGGCGCAGCACAGGGACGGTTCGTGGACTCCGATCTCGATCTACGCGGGGTACGCGCGCGACGACGACCTCGACCGGAGCTACACGACGGCGATGTGCGTGCTGACGCTCGAGGTCTACTACCGCTACTTCACGCCGCTTCTCAAGGTGGAGTAGCTCCGCCTCCATCCGCCTACAATGGCGGGATGAGCGCCATCGACCTGGAGCGGGAGCTCCGCCGCTTCGATCGGGACTGCCCGGTCGAGGGTGCCGTCACGCCGCCGGGGTCCTGGTACGTCACGCCCGAGTTCCTCGAACGAGAGCGCGAACAGGTCCTGCGGCGGACCTGGCAGGTCGTGGGGCGAACAGAGCAGGTTCGCGAGCCCGGAGCCTTCTTCACCGGAGAGCTCTTCGGGGAGCCGTGGGTGGTCGTGCGCGGTGCCGACAGCGTCGTGCGCGGGCTCTCCAACGTCTGTCGCCACCACGCCGCGATCGTCGCATCGGGAGAAGGACGCGTGGAGTGCCTCGAGTGTCCGTACCACGGGTGGCGCTACGACCTCGACGGGAAACTCGCGAGCGCGCCGAGGCTCGGTGCGGTCGAGGGCTTCGACCGAGAGGACTTCGAGCTGCCGTCGTTCGACGTCGCGACCATCGGTCCGCTCGTGCTCCTGCGACTGGCGGAAGGCGGGTTCGGTGCGGAGACCTTCGGGCCTGTGGTGTCGCGGCTCGCGCAGACGAAGTGGGACGACCTCCGGTTCGTCGTCCGCCGGCGCTACGAGGTGGGTTGCAACTGGAAGGTCTACGTCGACAACTATCTCGACGGCGGGTACCACGTTCCGGTGCTCCATCGCGGGCTCGCGGGGCAGCTCGACCTCGCGGCCTACGAGACCGAGCTCTTCGATCGCTCCTCGATCCAGAGCTGTCCGGGAGCGCGGGAGACCGGGCTGTCCGAGGGGGACTTCGCCGAGCGTGTCGGTGACCGCGCGCTCTATGCGTGGCTCTATCCGAACGCGATGATCAACCGCTACGGACCGTGGCTGGACGTCAACCACGTACTGCCGCTCGGTCACGATCGGTGTGAGGTCGTGTTCGACTACTACCTGGCGCCCGAGGCCGAGGGCCTCGGAGCGGAGTTCGTCGAGAAGAGCCTCGACGCGAGCGACGCCGTCCAGAACGAGGATCGCTTCATCTGCGAGGCCGTGCAGTGCGGGCTGGGTTCACGCCACTACGAGGTCGGCCGCTATTCCGTCGTCGAGAAGGCGATGCACCACTTCCACCGCATGCTCGCGGCGGACCTGGCGAGGTAGCACAAGAGGCGTTACTCCTTCGCGTGATCGATCGACTCGAGGTCCCAGTCGATCACGAGGCCGCCCGCGATTCCGCGGGCCGTCTTCGCGCCGTAGAGGCGCTCACAGAGGTAGAGCGCGGCCTCGAAGGACGGCATTCCGCCGACCGAGGTGATGGCCTTGCCGTCGTGCACGAAGCTCACGCCCTCGCGGACGTCGATGCGCGTTCCGAACTTCTCGCGGAAGCGCGGGATGTCCGACGGGAAGGTCGTCGCCGCGAGGCCGTCGAGGAGCCCCGCCTCGGCCAGCACGAAGGCGCCGTCGCACAGGGAAAGGACGTGGTCCGCCGCCTCGCCGCGCTCGCGCACGAAGGCGATCAGGCGCTCGTTCTCGAGGTCCGTGTCCATGCTGTGCTCGGCGCTCGGGACGACCAGGACGTCGATGTCGGGGCAGGTCGCGAAGTCGAAGTCGGGCAAGATCCGGAGCCCCTCGAAGCTCTTGATGGGCTCGCGCGTCTCGGCCACCAGGAAGACCTCCATCCCCGGCTCGGTGTGGAAGATCGTGTGCTGGAAGATGTCCATCGGCGCCGTGAGCTCGGTGTTGTAGACGCCGTCGACGACCAGGATTCCGACCCGCAGCGGCTGTTCGCCCTTCGGCTCCGCCGGATACGGCGTCCAGCCGAGGCCGTCGGGCTCGCGGCCGGCTGCGATTCGACCCACGACCTGCCAGCTCTCCAGATCGAGCACCGTCACCGCGTTGGCCATCGTGTTCGCCACCCAGGCGCGCTCACCCGAGGGATCGACGAGGATCCCGATCGGCGCGGGGCTCCCGCCGAAGTCCGAGCCGAAGAGTCCCTCGTCGGCGCCCTCGGCCTGCGTGAGCTCCATCGGGATCCGGCGCACTTCCATGTGCGTCGGGACGTGGAAGACCGCCACGTCGCCGCTGTTCGGATTCGAGACGAGCGCGTGCTCCCCGTCGGGCGTGATCTTCACGCGGATCGGGAACGAGGCGCAGGGGAGCTCGTGCACGACGGCCAGCTTCGCCGTGTCGATCACCGACACCGTGTCCGCGGCGCGATTCGTCACCCAGACCTCGCGGCCGTCGGGCGTGATGTCGATCCCCTCCGCTTGCGTCCCGGTCGGGATGACCTTCACGAGGCTCCCCGACAGGAGGTCGATCACACTGACCGAGCCCGACCCGATGTTCGCGGTGTAGACGCGCGATCGGTCGGGGGCGATGACGAGCATGTGGCTCCCGCCCTGGTCCGTCGTCATCACATCCATGACGCGGCCGTCCAGGACGTCGACGCGGATCACCGCCCGGTTCTGCTCGACCGTGACGAGCACGTGCCGCTCGTCCTCGAACTCGATGCCGTGGGGGCGACGGAACTCGCCCAGGTCGATCTTGCGCAGGAGCTCGCGCTTGCCGACGTCGTAGACCGAGAGTGAGCGGCCCGGGACATTCGACCCGTAGTTCCCGACGACGGCCAGGCGGCCGTCCGGCGAGGTCGCGACCTCGTGCGGCCCCGCACCCGTCGGAAGCGTCGCGAGCGTCCGACGCGTCTCCAAGTCGACGAAGGAGACGGTGTCGTCCGTCTTGTTGAGGACGAGTAGCGTCCCCGGTCCGCGCTCCTCGGCGAGGGCGGTTCCGGCCAGGAGTGCGAGGGCGAGGACGGTCTTCGATGCGATGTGCATGTGCTGAGCTCCGACGGGTCGACCCGCATGCTAATCGCCCCGAGCTCGGGCTGGGCCGCGCCAGGTCGGCATTCGCCCGGACCCCTGTTCGAGATCCGTCAGGTTCCGCTCAGAGGTAGGGCGAGAAGAGGAATGCTGCCGAGTCGCGCAGGCGAACGGCGAGGGACCGTCCCTTGATCTCCGCCTCGGTCATGCTTCGGGAACGATCGCGGGCGTCCTCGAAGTGCGCGACCAGCTCCGTCGCGCAGTCGCGGTCGTAGATCTCGAGGTTGAACTCGAAGTTCAGCCTCAAACTGCGCGGATCGAGATTCGCAGAACCGATCGTGGCGTAGTGACCGTCGACGATGAGGAGCTTCGTGTGAACGAAGGGTGGAGGCTGGAGTCGGATCTCGACACCGAACTCGAGGAGCGGCTCGAGGTGGGCTCGCGTTGCCCAGGCAACGACCGGGATGTCGAGCTTCGCCGGGAGCAGGATCTCGACTGTCACTCCTCGCAGAGCGGCCGCGATGAGGGTCGCGCTGAGGTCTGAATCGGGGATGAAGTAGGGAGTCATGATCTGGACGCTCTCCTCCGCCGAGGAGATCGCGCCCAGGAGGATCCACTTCAGCTTGTCGAGGTCCTCGTCCGGACCGTCGCTGACTCCGCGGCAGAGCGAGGATCCTGCCCGATCGACCTCGGGAGGATCGAAGACGTGCTTGTCTCCGGTCACGAACGCCCAATCCGCGAGGAAGATCTCCTCCATCTGTCTCACGACCGGTCCTTCGACCGAGAAGTGCAAGTCGACGACCGGCCGCCTGCTGCGCGGCTTCTCCGTGTAGTGACGGTCGCTGATGTTCATTCCGCCCGTGAACGCTCGCGCGCCGTCGAGCGTGAGGATCTTGCGGTGGTTGCGCAGGTTGATGTTCACGCTGGGCGGGATCAGGGAGGGCGGCAGGAAGCGCCGGATGCTCACACCGCGCTTGCGCAGCACGGTGCTGATGCGCGGGATCGAGTAGCACTCTCCGACCCCGTCCACGAGGACCTTGACGTCGACTCCACGGCCGGAGGCCGACGCCAGGGCATCCGCGAACTCGCCGCCCACGCGGTCGTTGTCGAAGATGTAGGTCGCGAGGTGGACGCTCCGCTCCGCCGACCGGATCGCGTCCAGCATCGCCGGGTAGGTCTCTTCCGCGCAGCGCATCGGCGTGACCTTGTTCCCGCCCAGGAGTGCGCGGCCGGTGACGACTCCCGAGATCCGGGCGAGCTGCGCGAACTCCCCCGCCGCGACGGTCGTGGCGACCGCGTGGTCGCCCGGTGATCTGACGTCGACCGCGGGGCCCGGAAACCGCTCCGACAGCTCCAGTGCGCGCGTCCGGATGCGGTTCCGTCCGAAGAGCCAGTAGGCGAGCGCGCCGAGCAGGGGCCAGAAGACGCACGCGGCCAGCCACCCCAGAGCAGCACGCGGGTCGCGCTTGTGCAGGAGTGCATGGCCTCCCGAGAACACCGTCACGGCGATCGCGATCGCCCCGAGGGCGAACTGGACCGGGTCGAGGGAGAACGGCACGCTCGGATTCTACGAGCGCGCTCGGACCCGACACCAGGTCGCCTATACTCCCGCGCGCCGCGCGAGCGGCGCATGCGATGTCTTCGCCGCGTTCGTGCTCCAACCGCCGCTTCCCTGTCGTGCCGGGGACCGTCCTCGCGGTGATCGCCATCGCCTGTACGGAGGGTTCGCCCCGGACCGCTGCATCGATCGATCCTCCGCCGGTTCGAGCTCTGGTGGCCGAGCCGGGCGAGCCGTCGGGCTCCTTCCTCGAGCACTTCGACGGGAGCGAGCTCCACACGGCGTGGATCGCACAGCCTCCAGAAGGGGTCCTCGTCGTCGACAGCGAGGTCGTCCTCGAGCTCGGCGGACCCGAGCCGTGCTTCCTCGCGAGGGAGACGAGCTTCGCGCGCTCGCAGCTGTGGGTCGCCTGCGCCCGTCCCGAGGGCCCGGGCGTCGTTCCCCTCCTCGGGCTGGAAGCCGGCGCCACGGCCGCGCGGATCGTCGCGAGCGCCTCGGGCGAACGGACGGGGCTCGCCGTCGAGCTCGTGCAAGACGGTGACGTCGTCGCCACCTGGTCGGATCCGGAGGGGTGGGGGACAGGCGGCGGGCTCGCCCTCGAGACGCTCGTCCGCGACCAGTACCTCACGGTCGGTCTCGAGGTGCAGGTGCGCGGGAGCGAGCGTCGCCTCCGGTTCCTGGCGTGGAGCCGCGCGACCGACGAGCCGACTTTCGACCAGGGTTATCGGCTGTTCCTCGTCACGGACTGGGCTCCGTGGGAGAGCGTCTTCGACGTCGAAGCGGCACCGCACATGGTGTTCGGCGACACGAGTGGAGAGGACTCCGACGGCACACTCGCAATCGAGTGGGTGCGATTCGCCGACGGTCCACGAGTCGATGCGTGGGCGAACGGAAAGGAGAGAGCCCAGGCCGCCTACGACACGCGCCACTGGTGGTCGTACGACGGCGACCTGTTCGTTCCCGCGAGCGGAGAGCGCCCAGCTCTGCCTCACGGGCGGAAGGGCGAATGGGACAGTCACTACGCGAAGGACGCCTGGGTCGTGCAGGACGAGGACGGGCTCTACTACCTCTTCCACTCCGGTAAGCCGCGCGGTGGCGTCTACTCCATCGGCGTCGCGTTCTCCGCGAACGTCGACGGTCCGTGGATCAAGTACGAGGGAAACCCGATCCTCACCGCGCGACCGGGAACCGCGGAGGCCGGATTGCAGTTCCCTACCGTCGTCGTCGACTCCGACAACGAGGACCCCGATCGTCGCTGGCAGATGCTGTACGACGGTTACACGGCGGATCCCATCCAGCACGCGATCTTCCTCGCAACCGCGCCACACCCGCTCGGACCTTGGACGCGCCGCGGTCGAGCGCTCGGTCCCGGCGAGCCCGGTTCGTTCGACGAGCTCGGGTGCGCGGGCGGCGTTCCCCTGTTCTGGGAGGGACGTTGGGAGGTGTGGTATCCCGGACTGCGGCGCTTCGGCGAGACCGGCATCTGGAGCGTCGGCCGTGCGGTGGGGGCAAGTCTCGACACGCTCGAACGCGATGGGTTCGGACCGCGAGTCACCCAGCAGGCGGGTGGCGAGGGTCGTGTAGACGGCCCGATGCGCGGGAGATTCGTACCCCTGGACGACACGCGAGGGTTTCGTCGTGACGCAGTCGTGCTCCTGACGGCGGACCACGTGAAGAACAACTACACGACCTCCCGGATCCGGCGCGTGAGGGAGGACGGGATCGAGCTCTACCACTCCGTGGTCGGCTTCGGCGTCTCCACGCTCGTGCGACAGTTCGACCGGGCCTCGCTCTGGCCGCGTCGCATTCTCAGGGCAGGGGACGAGTGGTGGCTCTACGTCAACCTGTTCGGCACGTTCCGCGGAGCCGAGGGAGGCGTGCAGACGTTCGACGAGAACACGGCGCTGCTCAAGCACTCCGGAGGCGCACCCACGGATGATGCCTTCGAGTTCGACTGGCTCGCGAACCCTCCGATTGCGAGAGGTGTGCTCAACAACGACCGCTCGAGCGAGAACATCAGCCTCGTCTCGGTCCCGGTCCGCCGCTGATCGCGCTCAGGGGCGCGGGACGTACAGTCCGACGACGACGCGGTAGAACGCGTGACGCTCCTCGAGGCTCCAGTGCTCGTCGAACGCCTCGAGGTGTCTGTAGGCCCTTCCGCGGGCCCCGGGCTTCAGGTACGTGACCAGCCAGACGCGCTGGGCGTCGGTGTCACCGTCAGCGACGTCCGGAAACGGACGTGTGACGAGCGCCGGGTGATCCTCGCGGTAGAGCTCCCACTGTCTGGGCTCACCCCACGGGGAGAAGACCAGACCGTCACCGTCACGCCAGGCGTCGGCGACGGTCGCCAGCCCGTCTCTGTAGTTCGCGCGGTAGGGGAGAGCGAGCGCCGCGTGAGCCGCGAAGACAGCGAACACCAGGCAGGCCGCGAGACAGGCGGCGCGCAAGCGGGGGGCCGAGATCGAGAGGAGCCCGCGCGCCACCAGGAGGTAGTAGGGCGGGAGAGCGAAGGCCACGTACCGGGGCCGGTAGGCGAGTCCGGCGTGGCCGAGGGCCCAGGCCGTGAAGATCGGCAACGCCGACATGAGGAGCAGGAAGAGCGTCGCATCGCGGTCCGGGTCGCCACGTCGCAGGAGCGAGCGTGCGGCGAGAAGCGCGGGGACGGCGAAGAGGAGGCCGGCGGCGAGGATGCTCCAGACTGGAGAGTCCTCGTAGATCCCCGCGACGCGCCCGTTGCCGAAGGCATCCACGGTGTCGGGCAGCGAGCGCCAGCTCGATCGACGCCACACGGACTGCTCCATGAAGGTCGTCGCCGGACCTGACCGGGCTTCCTCGAGCACACCGGAGAGCAGCCATGGCACCGCAGCTCCTAGCGCGAGGAGGACCCCACCGACCATCCAGGAAATCGAGAGCGAGTGGCGTCGATGCGTGGCGAGCAGGAACAGTAGGCAGGCCGCGACCACGAACGATGCGTAGAAGTGGCTGTAGAGCGCGAGCGTCGCGCACACGACGGCTCCGTACCACGCCGCTCTGCTCCGGTCCTGCAGCGCGACCAGGTAGAGGTGCATCGCCGCGACCGAGAAGAAGAGGAGCTGCGAGTACCCACGGGCGGTCTGCGAGAAGACGAGTGCTTGCTGCGAGAAGAGCAGCAGGAGCGAAGCCACGAGGCCCGTCGCTCCCGGATACAGCCGACGTCCGAGGAGGTACAGCACCGGGATGGCGGCGGCCCCGAGGATCGCCGAGGGGAGGCGCGCCACGAAGGGGCTCACATCGAGCGCCCCGAAAGCCAGGTGGACCAGGACGTAGTGCAGCGGCGGGTGGTTGAAGTCCACCACGAGGTCCCGGATCATCCCTCCCCAGTCCTTGCGGCTGGCGAGGATCGTGAACGCCTCGTCGTGCCAGAGGCTCTGGTGATCGAGGTGGAAGAGGCGGACCGCGAGCGCTAGCGCGAACAGTGCCGCAACAGCGAGGAGCTTTCGACTCGAGCTCTGCACGGCGCCCTGTCTACCTAGGGCGGCCGCCGGGATCCACCTCTCTAGGCCGCTCCGAGCGCGGCATCCCAGCGATCGAGCTCTTCCTGGCGCTTGAACGCGTAGTTCCTCAGGGCCTCGGCGCTGGCACCCAAGCCGTCCTCGCGCTCCAGATCGAACTCGATGCCGAAGAGCGCGCGTCCGAGCGTCGGAAGCCGATGACGGATCGTCGCGGGACCGTAGAGCTCCTCTTCGATGCCGGGGATCCGGAAGCGCAGGCGAACGCGCTCGATCTCGGCCAGTCGTTCGGCCTTGTCCTCGGGGATCGCGAGGCTCATGCCGGTCGCCGAGAGGTCGTGAGCCTTTCCGGCGAGCTCGTTGTCACCCCACAGAACCTTCACCGGGATCCGCTGCTCCGCGGGTACGGGTACTCGCGGTGACGAACGGCGGTTGAAGAACCGCGCGTAGAACTCGTCGAGCTGGCTGTAGAGGTTGCCGATGCTGATGAACTCGAAACCGTACCGCCAGTGCTGCTCTCCTCCCGGTGCGACGTAGACGACGCGCGCAGGAGTCCGGACGTATTCTCTGCGGTCCTTGCTCTTTATCGTGAGCTCGGCGACGTCTCCTGCGTGCATGCCCGGGTCGGCCGCGAGTGTGAAGCGGACGGCCGTACCGCCTACCGAGACATCGAGGAACTCGCCCTCGAAGGCACCACCGGACTCGGGATGAACCGTCGCGCGAAGAACGAGGATCTTGGACTGCTTCCGCCGGTAACACTCCCGGCCGTCGGGAGGCAGGGTCTCCTCGGGCTTGGGGTCCTTGCGCTTGAGCCAGTCGAAGAACATCGGGGAACTCCGGTGGTCATGTCGGACTCGAATCCGACCCGACCCAAGAGAAAACCCCGCGCGGAAAGGACTTCCGGACCCGGCTCAGCGCAAGACGGCGTCCGCCACGTGAGCGGGCGCCTCGCCCTCCGAGGGCGGCGCGATGATCCGATGCACGAGGACTCCCTCGGGGCCCGTGCCCAGCCAGTACAGAGCGTCCAGGACGTCGTTGTCGGCGAGGTAGCGCTCCAGGCGGTCTTCGACCTCGCCGTCGAACGGGAAGGCGACCCCCGCGACACGACGCGTCTCGGCCAGCCATTCGAGCTCTCGTTCGTCCTCCAGCCGGAGTCCGTGCGGGACCATCTGCGAATCGCGCAGGCTGTTCTCGAGCTCTTCGAGCACGCCGGTCTCCAGCGTCGGCGGCAGGTCGTTCACGATCAGGACGTCGAAGGGCTCGCCGGAGAGCAGACGCTCGGGCATTGCGCGAGCGAGCTCCGATCCTGTGTGCCCCTTGCAGAATTCCGAGTGGTGGATGTGATCCTCGTGCACGTAGCAGGTCTCGGAGGTCTCGGCGACTACCATCGCCTGAGATGCCTGCGGAACGTAGTGCACGGCCGAGGCGTCGCGGACGCCGCCGACCGTTACCAGGGCCCCGAACGAGAGCAGCGCGAAGAAGAGCAGGGAGGCCGCGAGCACCGCACCGTGGATGCGGCGGCGTATCGGCTTGCTCTTCTTCGGGAGCGGTTCGGACGGCAGAGGCGTGAAGCCCGTCGGGGACGGCGGCGTGAACCGCTCCGGATCCAGGCTGGCCACCAGTGTCGAGTCTCCGCGGAACGAGGGCAGATCCGCCGGGCCGACCGCGAAGGGATCCGCCGACTCCATGACCGCGACCAGGTCGGCGAGCATCTCGCGGGCCGACGAGTAGCGGTTCTTGGTGTCCGCCATCGCACGGCGCACGATCCAGCGCAGGGACTCAGGGCAGCGCTTGGATACTTGTGACAGGCTGCCGTGGGCCGGGAAGGAGTTCTCGACCATCGAGTACAGAACGGCTCCGGCGCTGTAGAGGTCGAACTTCACGCCGTCGACCTCGTGCACCTTCACGCCCTGCATCGCGAGCCGGACCATCTCGGGATCGCGGAAGAACTCGGTCCCGTGCGTCGTGAGTGTCATCGCCGAGCGCAGCGGCGTCACGAGCCCGAAGTCGACCAGGTGCGCGTAACCGTCGGAGGAGACGATCACGTTCGCGGGCTTGATGTCCTTGTGCCACATTCCGGCAGTGTGGAAGCGCTCGAGCGTTCCCAGGATCTGGGCGGCGTAGGCCATCACCTCGCGCAGGCCGCTCTCCGCCAGGCCCTCGTCCCCGGCGCGCTGGTGCAGGCTGCGCGTCACCTCCGCGAGGTCGCTACCCGGGACGAAGGGCATCACGTACCAGAAGCTCTCCTGCTCGAGCGTGTGGTCGAGCACCAGCCCGAGCTCCTTCGCCGCGGTGAGCGCTCTGCTCTCGCGCACGATCTGCGGCAGGGTAGAGCCGTCCTCGAGGAAGAACGCCTTGATGACGACGGTCGAGGGGCAGATGAGCTTCGCTCTGGCGAGCTCGTCGCGCTTCTCGGCAGTCGGCTCGGCGATGTAGAGCCGTGCACCCGATCCGCCGCGCGGCAGTGAGCCGCGCACGACGTAGCCGCGGAAGCGCGCCTCACCACCCCGGGGACTGTCCGACCCCGGCGCGAAGGCCATGACCTCGGGCAGTCGTTCCTCCACGCCCTCCGTGAGCGCGCGGAGGCCCAGCAGCCGGACGGGGTTCCCGATGGCGACCCGGTACAGGCGGATCCAGGCTTCCTTGAGCTCGCGTTCGAAGGCCCGCCCGTAGTGGTTGGCGGCCGACCACCGGCCCAGGAGGACGTTGCCGAGGATGGGCGGGATCACGAAGACACTCGTGAGCAGGGCACCCGTGAACCTCAGGGTGTCGAGGATCGTGTTCTTCACGAACTCGAAGACATGGGCGACCGAGAACCCCACGCCTCGCGCGGTCCAGCCCACGCCCGTGGCGACGCCCCTCGTTCCCTTCCACAGGAGCCAGCAGCAGCCCGAGACGAGCTTGAACAGGAGCCAGAACACGGCCACCGGCAGGGCCAGGACCAGGACGATCGCGATGAGGAAGGTCAACAGCCCCGTGAAGCTCGAGATGATCATCGTGTGGCCCCTTCCTGTCCTGTTTCTCGGGCCGCTGCTTCGGCTCGTTGGTCCACCTGCCGACGCCAGATCTCGGCAATGGCCTCGTCGAAGAGCGCGTCGTCAGCCTTAGTGGGATTGGTCCCGAGGGCCTTTCGCAGCCCCTCCTCGAGCTCTTCCTCCGTGAAGCTGTACTTGGCGATGACCTCCGTCAGGTGACCCCGAACCCTCTTGCGCACGGCGGCCAGCCGCCGGCTCACCGTGGGCTCCGAGACCGCGACGGCCTTGGCGACCTCCTTGCCGCTCTTCCCCTCGAGAATCCGCATGCGATAGATCGAGAACTCGACGAACTCGGTCTCGCGCTCCGTCATGCGGATGGCCGCTTCGATCTTGGCGCCGAAGACGGCCTGCTCGTAGGACTCCGACGGCGTGGGGAGCCCTGACGCGCCGACCCACTCCTCTTCAATGGAGAGCGGCTTTCTCCCCTCGCCGCGCTTCTTGGCCATCCGGCGATCCATCTCGTCGCCGAACGTGTACTTGGCGATGGCGAGCAGCCACGTCGAGAAGCGCGCCCCCCGAGACGGGTCGTGTTGATCGATGGCCCCTGCCAGGGCCGCGAGCGTCTCCTGGGAGAGGTCCTGGACCGTCTCGACCCCGATTCGCCCCCGGCCCCAGCGTCGGAGCTGGCTCCTGAGGACCGGTCCGAACGTCTCCCACAGCTCGAACCAGGCCTGTGGGTCGCGGGCGCGCAGGCGGCCCACGAAGCCCGTGGTGAGATCGGTCGGTAGAGGCGGCATGGGCAGGATGGGTATCGAGGGTAACCGGCCCCGACGATCACGCGCAGAGGCCACATCCATTCCTCGAAAAGGCCGTCCCGCCGGCGAAATCGGGCCCCGCTACCTCCCAACAACCTCTCGGAACCCGCTCGGGGAACGTCCCCCGGGCCAGACGAGAGGACCCAAAAAAGATGGCTAGTATCTGCAAGAAGCTACTCCGCACGGCCGTGGTCGGGAGTGTGGTCACCGGCGTGGCAGTCGGGGCAACAGTCCTCATCGCCGGGCCTGAACGGAGTGCCGTGATCTTCGACCAAATCCAGGGCACCGTGCTCGAGACGATCGATGCCAACCTGGACGACCCGGTCGCCCTTCGCGCTCAGCTCCGCGAGCTGGAACGCGAGTACCCGGAGCGGATCTCCGAGCTGCGCGGCGACCTCGCCGAGCTGCAAGAGCAGATCCGACAGCTCGACCGCGACGGGAAGATCTCCGAGCGTGTCGTCGAGCTCGCCCGAGCCGACCTCGATTCCCTCCCCGCCGCTTCCAGCGACGACGGAGTGCTCGCCGCGAGCTACGAGGGGAACTATGTCCGGGAGCGTGTGCGTACGCGGGGACGTCAGATCGAGCAAACCCTGGCGGTCTACGCCGGGCGCGCCGCCGACGCGATGCACGATGCCGAGTACCTGCGCCAGCAAGAGGGGCGCATGCTGGACGTGCTCGCCCAGCTCGAGACCGAGTATGCGCAGTTCCAGGCCCAGCTCTGGCAGCTCGAGCGTCAGGTCGACGCGATCGCCCGCAACGAGCGCCTGATCGAGATCATGGACGACCGCCGGCAGACCATCGACGAGCTCTCGAGCTTCGAGGTGGCGAGCATCGACCACATGGTCGCGAGACTCTCCGAGATGCGCAGTCGCCAGGAGGCCGAGCTCGAGTTCCTGGCCAGTGATCAGCAGCGCACGGACTACGAGAGCGTCGCGCGCATGCAGGTCGAGCATCAGAGCGATTCCAACAACGGCCAGGGCGTCCTTCTCATGAGGCGATAGCCGAGCCAGCGTCTCCGGGCTCTCTCCGGAGATCCTTCCCGACGCCGCCGCAGCCCCCCTGCGGCGGCGTCGTTTCGTATCCACCCGAAGCGCGCGTCATCTCGGCACGACGAGCGCGACGAGCCGATCCAGGCCGTCGCCGTCCTGTCGGGTCAGGAGCTCGACGACCTTCCAGGATCCGTGGAGGAGCTCGAGCCTCTGCGGGGGATCGGGGAGCCCCAGGAGGAGCTCTCCACGTTCGTCCGTGGATCCCACCGGCTTGCCGTCCGCCCGGACGCGGATGTCGGGAACGGCCTGCTCTTCGCCGGACTCGCGTCGGACTGCGATCCGGATTCCGAACCCTCGTTCCATTGCCACGGAGAGGCTCCGAGGCGATCCGGTGAACACGCGCGGGTCGGCGGCGTCTCCCGATGCGGGTTGATAGCCGGGCACCGACACGCTCCACCGCCTCCGCGTGCTGCTCGGCCAGTGGTACCAGCGCTGGACCGGTCGCGACTCGGGCCAGCTGAACGGGAGTAGCCGGTGAGCTCCCAGCTCGAGGCGGGGTGAGCCCAGGAGCTCTCCGGTCCGCGCGTCGTGGACGTCCAGCTCCAGGAGCTCGGACGACGTGGTCCCCGAGCAACGGAAGTGCATTGCTGGAGCCGGCGTCACGAGCTGGACCTCGTCGGGAGTGAACCGGTGCTCGCCCTCGATCGACTCCGTCCGCACGACGTAGCGTCCGCCGGGAAGATCGTCGACGCGGAATCGCTCCGTCCGCGCGACCCTCGCTCCCCCGATACGGAGGAGCAGCGTCCGCGTAGCGCGTGGCTCGGTGCCCTCGATCTCGACCAGGACGGCACCGCGTGCGTGCCCCCGGTCGCATTCGAGGAGGCCGCGGATCGCGTGAGCGTCGTCGGCCGCCGGGAACGCGATCGGTGGGAGGTCGGTGATCCCCTGCGCGAGGTCGAAATCGACGTCCACCGGCGCTCGCAACGGGGCCAGGACCGAGAGGCGGTAGCTCGCGGGGTCGAGGTCGTCGATCTCGAACGACCCGTTCTCCTCGACGAACCACGGTCCCCGGGCGGCCCCTCCTCTCGAGCGCAGCCAGAGCTGTACCTCGTCCGGATCGAGCGTTCCGCCTCCCGTGTCCAGCACTCCTCGGAGCGTTCCCACGCGTCGTGCGGTCACTGCGACGGGAGCCCCGGCCTCGGAGAGGATCGCATCGAGCGCTGCGATGCCTCGGTGCGTTCCATCTTCGGTCTCGAGCTCGAGGAACGGTGAGAACGACGGATCCGGGTCGCGCTCGATGGTCGGGTAGCGGAGGAACGGCAGTTCGCCCTCCTGGCCCGGGCGCAGCGCGAGCCAGCTCCACGGGCGTTCATCGACCTCCGTCTCGGCGCGACCGAGCTCCCAGCCCCCGGGAGTGCGCCACAGGATGCCGGAGAGCTCCGGGTCACCGTGTCGTTCCACCAGTCTCGTCTTCCACCCGTCGGGTGGGCCACCTGCGATGCGGAGACGCCGGGTGGGTCCGATCCACACCTCGAAGAGCGCGTCCGGGCCGGCGGTCGAGTGGTCGATCGAGAACCGACCGAGAACGACACGGCCCTCGGGGGGCTCGTCCGCGACTTCGATCGAGAGGGATCGAGCCGGGAGCTCGGTCTCGGATGTGAAGCGCCCGGTCGAGTCGGTCGAGAGGATCGCGCTCTCCGCCGGAGCGTCCAGGGTGGTCACGACCAGCGCGAGCGCGGGCAAGCCCTCGCCGGTGCGGGCGTCGATCACCCGCCCCAGGAGTCGTGCTCGAGCGTCGGCCTCGACGACGAGCCGGATCTCCGTGGAACCGGCGAGCTCGTCGGGGGCCAGTTCGCGCTGCTCGGAGCTCCATCCGGGGCGCGCCAGCACCCGAATCGCGGCCGGCCCTCCGCCCCTCCAGGGCACCTCGAAGCGGCCGTCCGGTCCGGACGTCGCTTCCGCCTGCGACGTGGCGCCCAGGACGACCACCCCCGACCCCGCGATGCCTTCCTCCGATTCGCCGGCCACACAACGGCCGAAGAGGAGCACCTCGTCGGGTGCACCTCCGCTCATCGGGTTCACCTCGGCCGGGTCGGCCTCCGGATCCTCGACGGGCTCCGGCGCCCCCGGTGACTCCGAGTCACCGGGGGCCAGCCCCACTCGCAGCAGAAACAGGAGCGCGACGAGGATCGCGAGCGCGATGAGCCACCGCCCGGAACCCCTGCGTTTCACCCGTGCGCCCGGGACGTCCTGTTGCATCGTCATCAGGATAGGTCGTGCTCTCCCCGACGCTCGTTCTCCCTGGACGTATGCTGCGTTCGTGACCCACGATTCGAGCGAGCCCCCCGCGCCCGGTTGGTGGGACTTCGTCCGCCGGGCAGCGGCCGGGCGCTGTCCCCAGTGCAGTCGAGGCCCCCTGTTTCGTCGTTTCGCCCGCCTCGGCGAGGCGTGCCCCGAGTGCGGCCTCGTCTACCGGCGGGAGCCGGGCTCACAGACAGGCTCCATGTATCTCTCCGCCGCCGTCACCCAGGTCTTCGCCGCCTTGATGGTCTTCGCCGTGGTCCTCTTCACCGACTGGGGCGTTGCCGTCTCCCTCGCCGTCTCGATTCCCGTCGCGCTCGCCTTCTGCGTGGGCTTCTTGCCCTACTCGATGGGGTTGTGGGTCGCGATCGAGTACTGGACGGACGTCAAGAACCGCGAGCCCTGGGTCGACCCTCGAGCCTGATGCCCGAGCTACCGGAGGTCGAGACGGTCGTGCGCTTGATCCGGCCCGGACTCGTGGGGCGCGAGATCACGTCGTCCAGCGTGTCCTGGGCGCGGACGCTCGGCGGTGTGGGAAAGCGGAGGTTCGATCGAGCGGTCGTCGGCGCCCGCGTTCGCGGGGTCCGGAGGCGCGGCAAGTACATCGTGTTCGAGCTCGAACGGGCGGGGACCGAGGCCGGTGCGCTCGTCGGACACCTTCGCATGTCCGGCCGCATGCACGTCGAGGCCGCCGACTGGGACCCGGGGGCCCACGGGCGCGTGCGGCTGGATCTCGACGACGGCCGGGCGTTCCACTTCATCGACGTCCGCAAGTTCGGGCGGCTCGTCTGGGCCGCCAATGCGGACTCGATCGTGGGGAACCTGGGCCCGGAGCCGCTCTCCGAGGACTTCACGCTCCCGGGTTTCGTCCGCGACCTGCACGAGCGGCGGCGCCAGCTCAAGCCCCTCCTGCTCGACCAGGAGTTCGTGGCCGGGATCGGGAACATCTACGCGGACGAGTCTCTGTTCCAGGCGCGACTCCATCCCCTGCGCCGCTCGGATCGGCTGTCCAGGGGGGAGGCTGCGCGGCTCTTCGAGGCGATTCGAGCCATCCTGCGCGAGGCCATCGAGCGAGAAGGGTCGAGCTTCGACACCTTCTACCGGACGCCGACGGGCCAGCCCGGGAGCTACCAGCACCAGTTCCGCGTGTACGGGCGAGACGGCCGCCCGTGCCCGAGGTGCGAACGTCGCATCGCGAAGATCGTCGTCGGGCAGCGCGGGACCCACCTGTGCACACGCTGCCAGCCCGCCCCGCGGCCGCGCAGGCGAGCTATACTTCGCGCGCCATGATCGAGGTCAGCGAGTTCAAGAAGGGCGTCTGCATCGTCTACAAGGCGGCGCCGATGGTGATCGTGGACGTCACCTTCAGCACCCCGACCGCGCGCGGGGCGAACACGATCGCGAAGACCAGGCTCCGGAACCTGGTCACCGGCCAGCTGATCTCGGAGTCGATCCGTTCGGGCTCGAAGTTCGAGCCGGTGGACGTCGAGATGCGACCTTGCTCGTTCATGTACTCCGATGGCACGCACTGGCACTTCATGGACGGCGAGAGCTACGAGCAGTTCCACCTCACGGCCGACGAGCTCGGCCAGGCGACCTCGTTCCTGCTCGACGGCGCCGAGGGGTTGCGCGTGCGGCTCGTCGATGGTGGCGTTGTCGGTGTCGACTTGCCCAATACGGTCGAGCTCTCGGTCGTGGAGTGCGATCCCGTGATCAAGGGCGCCACGGCCCAGGCCCAGCTCAAGCGAGCCGTGGTCGAGACGGGTCTCGAGCTCCAGGTCCCGCCCTACCTCGAGGTCGGGGAGCGCATCGTCGTGGATACGCGCGACGGGCACTTCGTCGAGCGCGCGAAGGGCTGACGGTCAGCCGGCGGCTGCCGTCGAGCGCGAGGACCACAGCTCGCACAGCATGTCGATGGCGGGCCACTGCTGTGCGCACATCGACAGGTACAGCGTGACGTCGACCGCGTCGAACTTCTCGTCGAGCGCGGCCACTGCCCCCTCGATCTTGGAAGCGTCGGGATTCGCGGCGTCGATGTCGTCGATCATCCCGTCCTCGTGGGAGACCCCGGTCGCGTCGAGGAAGTCCGTGATGAGCTCCGGGTGCTTCTTGACGAGATAGCCGCCCATGAACTCGTAAGTGAGCTCGGCGTCGGCCGACCCCGAGAGCATGGCGCGTGCTTTCTTCGCGCGCGTCAGCATCGGGAGCTTCCGGATCGCCTGGGGGCGGAACTTCAGGAGCTTGGCGACCTGTCCGTCGAGCGGGCCGAAGCCGCGTTCGGAGAGGGACTCGTAGAGGGCGAGGAAACGCTCGTCGCTCATGCGGTCGAGCTCTTGGAGGACGGGCTGCATGGTGCGGGGATTCTAGTGGCTCGGAACTCCCGGCGCAGGACACTAGGCTCTGCCGCCGCGATGAACTTCGCGAACGACCCGGCCGGCTCCAGGACGGTGCGAGGCATGAGCCTCGCCGAGGGCCTCTATGCGGGCCTCACGGCTCTGTTCTGCGTCGTGCTCGTGCTGACGAACATCGTCGGCGTGAAGCTCTTCGAGCTCTTCCCGGACGGCCGCCCGGGCTGGATGCCGGGGAGCGGGCCTCTGGCCCTGACGACCGGCATCATCACCTATCCGGTCACGTTCCTCTGCACCGACCTCGTGGCCGAGATCTGGGGCCGGCGACGGGCCCAGCTCATGGTCTGGCTGGGCTTCGGGTTGAGCCTCGCGATGCTCGGAATCGTGCAGGTCGCCAAGGCCCTTCCGCCGAGCGACATCTGGGCGATCGAGGGGGAGCTCGACGCCGCCGCGATGCAGCACGCGTTCGTGGTCACCTTCCAGTTCCCCGCCGAGTTGCTCTTCGCCTCGATGCTCGCCTACCTCACGGCCCAGCTCTTCGACGTGCACCTCTACCACTTCTGGTGGCGCGTCACGCGCGGCCGCCACATGTGGATCCGCAACAACGGCTCGACGTGGATCAGCCAGCTCGTCGACACCTGCGTCGTGAACGGGATCTTCCTGCCGCTCGCGTTCGGGATGGGTTTCGGTGAGGTCGTGGAGGTGATCGTCGCGGTCTACCTCTGCAAGCTGGTCCTGGCCGCCCTCGACACGCCGGTGATCTACCTGGGCAGGTTTCTGCTTCGTAAGGCCCTGGGGCTCCAGCACGAGGATGCCCCCCTGGAAGCTCCCCTGGCCTGATCGCGGTTTATTGCAGGGTGGGGGAGGCTCACCTTGTCTATTGCCCCTATCAGGTGGGAGCCGATGACGTATCATGGCCCTCACGATCGCGTTCGGCCCCCGCTGGGGGTGACGCGCCCTCCGCACCAGACGCTCAATCCACACCGATCAGGAATCCATGAAGCTCCACGCTCTTGCCCTGGCCGGGCTCGTCGCCCTCGCGCCGATGGCCCTCGCCCAGTCCGAGTGTTCGAAGACCAAGTCCGAGTGCTCGAAGGCCAAGGCCGAGCTGGCCTCCGCCGACGGCGAGTGCTCCACCAAGGCGAAGGCCGCAACCCTCGCGTCCGCCGACGGCGAGTGCTCCACGAAGGCGAAGGCCGCGTGCTCGACGGCGACCCTCGCTTCCGCCGGTGACGGCGAGTGCTCCGCGAAGGAGAAGGCCGAGTGCGCGAAGGCGACACTCGCCACCGCCGCTGACGGCGAGTGCTCCGCGGAAGAGAAGGCCGCGTGCTCGAAGGCCCAGGCCGCGAAGCTGGCGACCGCCGGCGGCGAAGCCGAGTGCTCGAAGGCCGCTGTCGAGGTCGTCATTCCGGCCTCCGCGCAGCTCGCCTCCCTGTTCCAGCCCGAGCGGGTGGCCGGCGTCGTCGTCGACGGCAAGGCCTACCTCGGCTCGAAGGCGATCGCCGTGGTCGAGGGCCTCATGGAGGAGTGCCTCGCCTCGAAGATCAAGGAGAACTGCGAGGCCTCGCGGGCATGCGAGAAGACCCTCGCGGCCAACGTGAAGAAGGCCATGGCCGGCAAGGTCTGCACGAAGACCCAGCTCAGCGGGCTCCTGGCCGCGGGCCGGATCGACAGCATCATCGTCGACGACGAGAGCATCACCTGCAGCAAGACCGCCGAGGCCACGCTCGCCTCGCTGACGTCGTGCGAGGAGTTCCAGGCCGAGTGCGCGAAGCGCGCCGGCGTGGTCGTCGCGCCGATCCAGCCGATCGAGACGGCTTCCTACACACCGGTCTCGGTCCGGACTCAGCTCGCCGCGCTGGTCGACACGAACCGCATCGGCGGCGTCGTGGTCGACGGCAAGGCCTACATGGGCAGCGAGGCCTCTGAAGTCCTCGCCAAGCTGATCCGCGGCAACGTTGCGAGCGAGATCAAGGCCAACTGCGCGGAGTCGGCCGCCTGCGAGAAGACGCTCGCCTCCAACGTCGACAAGGCCCTCGCGGGTCAGACCTGCGCCGGTGGACAGCTCGCCTCGCTGATCGAGTGCGGGACCGTCGAGAGCGTCCTGGTCGGCGACACGGTGCTGAAGAGCTGCGAAGCGAAGGCCGCCGTCGAGAAGATCATGGCCTGCGAGAAGTTCCAGGCGCACTGCCGCGAGCTCGCCACGGTCACGACCGTCTCCGAGACGACCTGCTCGAAGTCGCTCCAGTAAGCGACTCCGAATCGAACTACGAGGGGGCGGCATCCCGAGCGGATGCCGCCCCCTCTCTTTTTCTACTTCTCGAGCTCCTCGGGCTTCGCTTCGCGCACCCCGACGACCTTCGCGAGGCACTTGATGTCGACGCCGGCCAGGGGATGATTCGCGTCGAGCACGACCGAATCGTTCGCGAGCGACTCGACTCGCATCTCGACCTCGCCAAGGCTCTCTCCGTCATCCGACTCGAGCTCGACCGGGATCACGTCTCCCGGGACGACCTCGGCGTCGGGGGGGAGCGCCGAGCGGGGAACGCTCACCAGGCACTCGAGGTCGTACTCGCCGAAGGCATCCACGGCCGCCAGCGAGACTTCTATCTCGGCTCCGGCCTCGGTCCCTTCCAGAGCACGCTCGAGCCCGGGGATCGGCAGGTCGTCCGCGCCGTGCACGTACTCGATCGGGTCCTCGCCTTTCGTGGTCAGGACGACCTCGTCCTCGGTGTCCCTGACCTCGAGCTCGATGCTCACGACGCGACTTCTTTCGACTCTCACGAGGGCTCTTCCTCTCTCCGGGTCAGATAGGTGTAGCTTCGCAGCGCAGATTGATAGCGGCGGATGAGCCCCGCCGATTCTTCGTAGGTGATCCGGTCCTCGTCGATCGCATGCTCGATACTGCGCCGGAGCCTCGCCAGGAGGTCCGCCTCGAAGTACTCGACGTAGGAGAGCACCTCGTCGACGCGATCGCCGCTCACGATGTGTGTGATCCGAGGCCGGTCGTTCCGATCGACATCGATGTGGACGGCGTTGGTGTCGCCGAACAGGTTGTGCATGTCGCCCAGGATCTCCTGGTAGGCGCCGACGAGGAAGAATCCCACGTAGTAGGGCTGACCCTCTACGGGCTCGTGCAGCTCCAGCGTGCGCCGCACGTCGCGGAGATCGATGAAGCGGTCGACCTTGCCGTCCGAGTCGCAGGTGATGTCGGCAAGTGTCCCGCGTCGCGTGGGCTTCTCGTCGTTGCGGTGGATCGGTAGCGCGGGGAACAGCTGGTTGATGGCCCAGGAGTCGGGTATCGACTGGAAGACCGAGAAGTTGAGGTAGAACGTGTCCGCGAGCTCGCGCTCGAGCCCGGACACGTCGTCGGGGACGTAGTCCAGGTCCCGGATGATCGCGTTGATCTTGTGGCACGCCCGCCAGTAGAGGTCGTCCGCCCGGGCACGCTGATCGAGGGAGAGCTGGCCGAGCTGGAACAGCGTCAGGGCCTGCTCCCGGAGCGCGATCGCGTCGTGATAGCACTCCTGGTAGTTCTTGAGGCAGACGCTGTCGACCAGGTCTCCGAGATCGCGGAGTGTGTCGGGGTCGTCCTCCGCCAGCTCCTGCGGAAGTCCGAGCGGGTCGAAGTTCGCCGTCCCCAGGACCTCCGTCACGAGGACCGAATGGTGTGCGGTCAGGGACCTTCCCGACTCCGTGAGGATGGCGGGCTCCGGAACCTCGGCCTCTCGGCAGGTCTCCGCCAGTGTGTAGACCATGTCGTTGGCGTACTCCTGAAGCGAGTAGTTCTTGGACGAGTCGAAGTTGGTCCGGGATCCGTCGTAGTCGATGCCCAGGCCTCCACCGACATCGAAGTACTTCACGGCGGCGCCCATCCTCACCAGGCCGACGAAGGTCTGGACGGCTTCGCGGAGCGCCGTCTTGAGCGCACGGATCTGTGTCAGCTGACTCCCGAGGTGGAAGTGGAGCAGCTGGAGGCAGTCGAGCATGTCGCGCTCGCGGAGCCGCTCCACCACGGAGACGATCTCGCGCATCGAGAGCCCGAACTTCGACCGGTCGCCGCTCGAGTCGCGCCACCTCCCTGAGCCCCGTCCTCCAAGCTTCGTCCGGACGCCGATGGACGGCCGGATGCCGAGGGCTTCGTGCGCGTCCAGGATCAGATCGAGCTCCGTCAGCTTCTCGATGACGATGATCGGCTCGAGTCCGAGCTTACTCGCGAGCATCGCGGTCTCGATGTACTCGCGGTCCTTGTAGCCGTTGCAGATGACGATCGACTTGCGCTCCGAGAGGAGCGCAAGCGCCGCGAGCAACTCCGGCTTGCTGCCGACCTCCAGCCCGACCGAGCCTTTTCCGTTCCCTTCGCCGAGAATCACCTCGACCACGTGGCGCTGCTGGTTGACCTTGATCGGGTAGATGCAGTGGTAGGGCGACTCGTAGTCGAATTCCTCACGCGCCTTGGCGAAAGCGCTCGAGAGCTCTCGCACCCTCGACCGCAGGACCCCGTCGAAGCGCAGGAGGATCGGCAGCTCGACACCGCGGCGCTTCAGCGCTCCGATGATGTCGAACAGGTCGATTGCGGGACCGACGGCTCCTTCGTCTCCCGCATTCCCGTCCGGCATGCACTCGACGTTCCCATCCGCATTGATACGGAAGTACCCGCGCCCCCAGTTGCGGACGTTGTACAGCTGCTCGGAGTCGCGATGGGTCCAGGACAAGGCATGTGCCTCCGCGGATGCTCGGAGGAAAAGGGGCGGGAGTATACCCCTCACCGGCCGGAGCAGGTCAGCTCGCCGATCTACTGAACAGCGGCGGAGCTTCCCCTGCCTCGGCGAAGAGTCGGGACAGGACCCCGTCCTCGTCGGCGCTCAACCACTCCGAACGTGACGCGTCCGTCACCAGCTCTCCCGCTCGCCAGTGCCGAAGGAGCTGCTTGAGGCGGGCCACGACCCCGCGCCGCGGGAACCCGGCCTCCGAGAGTGCGCGGGCGTAGTCGACGAGGAACCCGGCCGCCTCGCGACGATCCACGCGCCGACCGGAGAAGATCCAGGGGTCCGCCAACGCGGCGCGGCCGACCATGGCGTACCGGCACCCCGTCTCGTTCCGCAGCCGCTCGAGGTCCGAGTGTCCCTCGATGCCTCCGTTGCCGCAGACGGGGATGGAGACCGCCTCAACGGCCCGCCGGAGCCGTTCCCAGTCCGCCGAGTCGCGATAGCCTTCCGCGCGCGTCCGGCAGTGAACGGTCAAGAGCCGCGCGCCTCCGGCTTCCGCCGCCTGCGCGATGTCCTCGAGCTCCCCGTCGTTCTCGCCGCCTGCCCGGATCTTGGCGGTGACCGGGCTCTCCGGCACGGCCCGGACGACGCGGGAGACGAGCCTCTCGATCGCCGGCGGGTCGTCCAGCAGCGCGGACCCCGCGCAACCTCGCAGGGCTCCCTTCGAGGGGCAGCCGAAGTTCAGGTCGACCAGCGGTGCGCCCACCGCGACTGCCCGGCGAGCGGTCTCGGCGACCGCGTCCGGGTCCGCCCCCATGATCTGCAGCCCGACCGGGGTCTCGAAGCGGTGCGGGCCGAGGTGACGCCGCAGCGTGCGCGCGGGCAGCGCATGCCGCACGACGCGGACGAACTCCGTGAAGGCGCCGCCTAGCTCCCGCGGGTCGTTGCGCGTGAGGACGAGATCGCGAAACGAGGGCTCCGTCACGCCCTCCATGGGCGCGAGCATCCAGGGCCCGGTGAACGGGAGGATGGGGAGCTCCACGCGCCGATTCTAGCCCCTGTGGCCCGCTACAATGTCCGGCTCGATGAACGCTCTGAGCCCATTCGACGCGATTCGCGTGGACCTCGCCGCCGACCGGATCCGCGAGCTCGTCCGGGAGACGCCGCTGGCCGATCTCGCCGTGGACCCGGGAGATGCGGGGTGCGAGGTGGAGCTCCGGCTGAAGCTCGAGTGCCTCCAGGAGACGGGCTCCTTCAAGGCGCGCGGCGCCTCGAACCAGATCGCGTTGCTCGACGAGGAGGGGCGCGCCGCGGGCGTCGTGGCGACGAGCTCGGGGAACCACGGCCAGGCTCTCGCCTGGGCCGCTGCCCGCGCCGGCGTGCCCGCGACCATCTTCATGCCCGCGAACGCCTATCCGAACAAGGTCGAGGCCTGTCGCAGCTACGGTGCGGAGGTCGTCCTGCTGCCGACTCGCGAGGAGGCGGAACGCGCCTGTGCCGAACGCGTCGCGGCCGGCGCGGTCCTCGTCCATCCCTACGATGCTGCGCGCACGGTCGAGGGTGCGGGGACCGTGGGGCTCGAGATCGCGCGCGCCTGGCCGGAGGTCGACGTGGTCGTGCTCCCCGTCGGAGGCGGCGGATTGATCGCGGGCTCGGCACTCGCGTTGCGCCGCGAGCTGGGTGAGCGCGTTCGCATCGTCGGCGTCGAACCGGAGGGCGCGCCGACGATGTCGCTCGGCGTCGCGGCGGGCAAGCCGGTCGATCTCACCGAGATCACGACCGACGTCCAGGGCCTCTGTCCGCTCAACGCGGGCGAGCTCAACGTCCGGATCGCGGGAGCCGTGGTCGACCGCGTGCTCACGCTCCCCGACGCATCGATCTTTCGGGCTCAGGAACGGCTCGTGAACGAGGGCGGGTGGGTCGTGGAACCGGCCGGCGCGGCCGCGACGGCGCTCGTCCTCTCGGGCGGCCTTCCATCGGAGTGGACGACGGGTCTGGACCGACCGCTGCGCGTCTGCGCCGTGGTCTCGGGCGGCAATCCCGCGCCCGACCAGCTCGAAGCCGTGCGTTCGCGAGCCGGAGGCGTCGGCGCGTGAGGCGCGTCGTCCTCTGCCGGCCGATGGGGCCGAGGAACCTCGGCACGGTCGTGCGGGTCGCCGCGAACTTCGCGCCGACGGAGGTGGCGGTCGTCGCCCCGGAGCGGCGGTCCATGCTCGTCCACCCCGAATTCGAGCAGATGGCTCACGGCGGCGAGGGGCTCGAGGTGCTCGTCTTCGACACGCTCGAGGAGGCACTCGCCGACTGCTCGTTCTCGGTCGGGTTCACGGCCCGTCCGCGAGACCACCGAGCGGTTCAGGCCTGGGACGAGCTGCGCGAGCGCGCGCTCGCCGAGTCCCGGAGCGAGGGGCGTGCCGCGCTCGTGTTCGGCAACGAGGAGTCCGGGCTGTCCGCGGCCGAGGCGGGGCAGGTCCTGCACCTGGCACACATCCCGACCACCGGCGAGCACACGTCGCTCAACCTGGGGATGGCGGTCGGGGTCGTGCTCTATTCGCTCTCCACGGGTGAGACCCCCGATGTCTTCGGAGAGCTCGGCTCGCCTCTCGTCGGACAGGACCGCGAGTTCCTCAAGGCGCACCTGAAGGACACCCTCGCACCGCTCACGGCGTCGGAGACGGCTCGCGACGACCTGGAGGCGTCGATCGAGCGCGTCTTCTCCCACGCGGAGATCCAGACGCGCGACGCGCGCGCCTGGCACATGCTCCTGCGGGCGCTCGGGAACCGGAAGTCGCCGAGTGACTACGGGCTCGACGGAACGCCGCGGACCGTGCGCTCACGGGACACCACTCGATGACACCGCGCGAGGTGCCGGCGCCGCCGGAGACCCTCCACCTCGGGGGCCACCGCGTGCAGGCGTTCTCCGTCGGCGGCCTCGAGACCGTGATCGACCTGCCGGATCTGGGTGTCGCCTTCGACGTCGGACGTGCTCCGCGCTGGTCAGTGAAGCGCCGAACGATCCTCTTCACGCACAGCCACATCGATCACATGGGTGGGATCGCGATGCACGCGGCGACGCGCGGTCTGCTCTGCATGCCGCCACCCATCTACGTCGTGCCACGCGAGAGCGCCGATGCTCTCACGGATCTCTTCGACGCATGGCGAAGGCTCGACGGCAGCGACCTGGCGCACGAGCTCGTCGTGCTCTCGCCCGGAGAGGAGCGCGAGGTTCGCAGAGACGTCGTGGCACGACCCTTTCGCTCCTATCACCGCGCGCCGTGCCAGGGCTACGGATTGTGGTCCGTGAAGAAGAAGCTCCTCCCGGAGCTCCGAGACCTCCCGCAGGAGGAGATCGCCCGCCGTGCGACCGCCGGCGAGCACATCGAGGAGCGCGTGGAGACGCCCGAGGTCGCGTTCGTGGGCGATTCGCGCATCGAGGTCGTCGAGCGTGAGGAGGTCGTGCGCACTGCGCGCCTGCTCATCCTCGAGGTGACCTTCGTCGACGACCGCGTCTCGGCTGCGAGCGCCCGCGACAAGGGGCATATCCACCTCGACGAGGTGGCCGAGCGGGCCGAGCTGTTCGAGAACGAGGCCCTGCTCTTCACGCACTTCAGCGCGCGCTACACCGCGCGCGAGATCGTGGCCGCGATCGATGCGAAGCTGCCGGCCGGGCTGCGCGAGCGGGTCACGCCGCTCCTCACCGGGCATGCTTGAGCCCGCGCGCTCCCGGCGCGTACCCTGAGCACATCATGGTCCGACTGAACCGCATCTACACGCGAACGGGCGACGACGGCACGACCGGGCTCGGCACCGGGGAGAGGTTGCCGAAGCACCACCTCCGTATCGCGGCCTACGGGACGGTCGACGAGCTCTCGTCGACGCTCGGGCTGCTCGTCGCCGAGGGGCTCGAGGGCGTGATCCTCGAGCGCGTCCGGGCGATCCAGAACGACCTCTTCGACGTCGGCGCGGATCTTTGCATGCCGGGCGAGGGGGGCGACAAGCTCCGCATCCAGCCGCTCTACATCGAACGGCTCGAGAAGTGGATCGACGAGGTCAACGAGGGATTGGAGCCGCTCACCTCGTTCGTCCTGCCCGGCGGGACGAAGGCGGCGGCATGGCTGCACGTCGGGCGGACCGTGTGCCGGCGCGCCGAGCGGCTCGTGAGCGAGCTCGCGGCGGTGGAGGCGGGGCGCGTCAACGCGGAAGTGCTCCATTACCTGAACCGGCTCTCCGACCTCCTGTTCGTCCTCGCGCGGCAGGCGAACGAGAACGGAGCGCTCGACGTCTTGTGGAGCCCGGGCAAGACCCAGGAGTAGATCGGGAGTGATCGAGCTCACCTGGTCCACGCCCGCGGAGTGGGCGGAGCGCGTGGCGGCGGAGCCGATGGCGCTGCTCTCGGACCACGCGCACTGCGAGCTCCGCGCGGCGTCGTCGGCGCAGGGGCTCATCACCCACAACCCCGAGCACGCGGGCCTCGTCGACAGCCTCTCGCGACTCGCGATCGAGGAGATGCGCCACTTCCGCCAGGTGCTCACCCTCCTGCGGGAGCTCGGTGGCGAGCTCGTGCGTGCCCACGCGAGCCCCTACATGGAGGGCCTGATCGCGGGCGGACTCCCGACCCGGCGAGCGATCCTGATGGACCGCTTGCTCGTCTCCGCCCTGGTGGAGGCCCGGAGCCACGAGCGGTTCGCGCTCCTCGCCGAACACGCGCCCGACGAGCGCCTGCGCGCGCTCTACCGCGAGCTCCTGCCCTCGGAGGCAGGGCATGCCGAGCTCTTCGCGCGGTTCGCAGAGGAGGTCTACGGCGTGGAGGCCCGCGAGCGCGCGGCCGAGCTGTGCGCGCTCGAAGGGCGCGTCGTCGCGGGGCTCGCCTTCGAACCGCGCATGCACTCGGGCGTGCTCTAGTGGACCTCGCCGGCGAGCTCGACGCGTTTCGGCGCTCGCACGAAGCCGTGGTCGGAGAACAGCTCCGCTATTTCCGCGGAGGCGAGTCGGGCGAGACGATCCTGCTCTTGCCCGGGTACTTCGTCGGCGCGGAGTCGTGGTTCGCGGTGATGGGGAGGCTCGAGGCGAAGCACCGCGTGCTCGCGCCGGACTATCCGGCCGTCCAGAGCGTCGACGCCCTGGAACAGTGCCTCGAAGGGCTGCTCGACGCGGAGGGAGTCGAGCGCGCCCACGTGGTCGGCCAGTCCATCGGTGCTCTCTACGCGCAGGAGCTCGTGCGGCGGCGGGGGAGCCGCGTGGCCTCGCTCGTGCTCGCGCACGGGTCGCTCCCCCGCACGCAGGATTTTCGGCGCGTCCGCCTCGGCGTCTTCCTCGGGCGCTTCGCGCCGCCGCTCGCCCACAGGGCGCAGTGGTCGAAGCGCGTTGCGGCCGAGAGACCGGGACGCGACGCGGTCGACACGTTCTGGCGCGAGTATCTGCAGCGCCGGGCGCGCGGGATCTCGCGTCGCGACGCGGTGGCCTGGGGAGTGTGCTACGCGGACCTCCTGGCGCGCGGAGCGCTCGACAGGGAGGACTTCGCTCGGTGGGGAGGGCGCGTGCTGCTCGTCGAGGGTGCCGACGACCCGCTGGTGGGAGCCGAGGACCGCGCCGCGCTGCGCCGGTTCCACGACGGGGCGGAGGTCGTCGAGCTCGAGGCGGCGGGTCACGTCTCACCCGAGCGTCGGCCGGCGGAGCTCGCGGCGGCGGTCGCGGCGTTCGTCGCGTAGTTTCAGCCGCCGAGGGCCGAGAGGGCGTTCATTCGAGCGGCTCGGACGAGCGGGTCCGGGTCGTCGTACAGAGCATCGAGCGCCTCCAGGACGGACGGTGTACGGACACCGATGCGCCCGAGCGCGTGAGCCGACTCGCGACGCAGGGCCGCGTTCGGATCGGAGAGGTGCTCGAGCAGGACGGGGACGGCGCCCTGCTCGCGATTGCGCCCGATGGACCAGACGGCCGCCAGAGCGACTCCGACCGACGGGTCACCCACGTACTCCAGTGCGGTGGGATTGCCGACTTCGCCGTTGCGCCGTCGCAACTCCGAGATGGCCACGAATGCCTCTCGCCGCGCCACCGGGGCGCCGTTCCGCGCAATCACTGCGAGGGCCTGCTCGTTCTCGAGCAGGGTCTCGTCGATAGAGGGCGTCGAGCTCGAGCCCTCGGGTGTGAAGCGCACCCCGAAATCGCGCGGGTCGAAGAGGATGCCGGCTTCGCGGTCGATGCGAAGGACCTCGTTCTCGAAGAAGACGGAGCCGCGGGAGAGGCGGACTGCTTGGTCGTGGCCGATCCTCCAACCTCGGTCCTCCCAGACGAGGCGTTCCACGCCTGCGGAGAACACCCACGAGATCTTGCCGTCCAGCGGTTGGAAGGTCCGACCCTCGAGGAACTCCCACACGTCGTCATGCGACGGCGGCTCCTCCGCCAGGAGCTCCTCGATCAGGCCCTCGAACTCGGCGCGCACCGTGTCGTGGGCCTCGCCCGTCGCCGGGCCTGTGAAGCCCGAGTGCACCGCGCGCACGCGGCCGTCGCCGTGCAGGAAGATCGTCGTCGGATAGGAACGCACGAAGTCGAGCATGGGGAACGCACGCGTGGCCTTCGTCTTGTTCGCGAGCCCGGCGACGAGGATCGGGTACTCGGTCCCGTGCCGCTTCGCGAAGCGCCGCACCTGTTCGGCGTCGCGCTCGAAGTCGCCGGTCAGCTCGAACGCGAGCCCGAGGATCGAGAGCCCGCGCGGACCGTAGCGCTCGTGGAGCTCGCGCAGGTAAGGCGCTTCGTCGTGGCAGTTGGGGCACCAGGTCCCGAACGCGACGAGCATCTGCGCGCGACCCGCGAACGCCGGGTCCGCGAGCGAGCGCGGCGTGCCGTCGATGTCGGGGAAGACCGCGTCTCCTAGATCCCACTCGGAGCGCCACTCGGTCTGCTCGTACGGATCGGGCAGGGCCGCCGCGTCGTCCCGCACGGCCGTCCAGGTCTCGTGCCAGGTGTCGCGTGACCAGAAGTGACCCGAGAGTCCGCCGTCGGGGCGGAGCACGGCGGTGAACAGGAACGCGTGGGCGCCGTCGAAGCACGAGAGGCGCATGCGGTCACCCGCGAAGTCTCCCGCCAGGAACCGGTAGTCACCCGTGCTCGTCAGGAAGGTCCCGGCGAGCGTGCCGTCGGGCTCCGTCTCGAAGATCCCGACCGCGGAGTCCTCGCTCGACTCGAAGTCGACCCTCCACCGGCCGTCGAGGCGCGAGCCGTCGTCTCCGGCTGCGGCTTCGATCGGAAAACGGGGCTCGGGGCCGCGCCGCGCGTGGAAGGGCATCTCGGTCCAGCTCTCGGAACCGCTGCGCTTGCGCCAGGTGCCGTGGAGCTCCCCGTCGGAGAGATCCGCCTCGATCCGCGAGTCGTAGTGCGGCATGTCGAGCACGAGGCGATTGCCCTCGAGCGTCGTGTGCGGAATTGCGATGCGTTCGTTCCCGTTCACGAGCGCCGCGGAGAGTCCGCCGCCGTCGCTCTCGACCGAGATCCCGAACGGAAGCTCGCCGCCGGGAGCGTCCAGCCAGGCCCGCCAGACCCCGACCGGCGCGTCGGTGCCGAGGGACGACGACAGGACCAGGACCGCGGAAGCGAACAGCGTGCTCATGGCCTCATTAGACCCCGAGCCCCTGCGCGTCGAACGCCGTTCTGCCAAACTGGTCGCCCCGTTCGCGGGACGTACGGATGGAACCCGAAGGAAGCCACGACGGTGAACCGCTCGTCGCCGTGCGGATCATCGTCACGGGCCGTGTCCAGGGCGTCGGCTTCCGCTGGTGTGCGCTGGAGGAGGGGAGACGCCTCGGTGTGCGGGGTTGGGTGCGGAACCTCCGCGACGGGAGCGTCGAGGCTTCCGTCGAGGGCACCTCCGAACAGGTGGGCGCGATGTCGCGCTGGCTCCGGAAGGGCCCGCGCGGAGCGGCGGTCAAAGAGCTCACGAGCCACCCACGCGAGCCGGAAGGCGTGCAGGGGTTCGAGATCCTGGGGACGGTCTAGGCTTTCTTCTCACCGAGTCCCCCGCACCTGCCCCCCCTCACTCGTTCACGAGTACGCTGTTCGGCTGCGATCGGTTTCCGAGGAGCAGGTCCGTGTCTCCGTCGCGATCGAGGTCAGCGGCGACGAGTGACGTCGTCGGCAGCATGGCGGTTGCCGAGAACGAGATCGCGAAGCCGCCGGCGCCGTCGTTGATGAGGACCGTGGGGGGCTGGAAGCCTGCGGCGATGATGTCGCGGTCACCGTCGCCGTCGACGTCCGCGAGAGCGAGGTCGCGCGTGTCACCCGTGAGGAGCAGCTCGGGTGTGGACTGCGCGAAGAGGTCTGTCCTGCCGCCGTTCCTCCAGAGGAGCAACTGATCGCGGCCGGCCATGACGTCGAGGTCGCCGTCGGAGTCGACGTCTCGCAGAGCGAGCGCACGTGTCGAGGTGTTATCGCTTCCGTGAAGTGTGCCGAGCTCCGCGAAGAAGCCCCACCCGTCGTTGAGCCACAGCGCCTCCGGCCCATCGTTCCCCGTGACGGCGTCGAGGTCACCGTCCTGGTCGAGGTCTCCGAGCGCGACGGCGAAGGTCGAACGTGAACCGAGCGCCTGGAACGTGTCGGAAAACGATCCGGGGAAGAGCTCCGAGTTGACGTAGACCTTGTTGGCGAAGCCCTCGCGGTTTCCGAAGAAGAGATCGCGGAACCCCGTTCCGTTCAGGTCGCCCGCCGCGACCGACGTCGAAGAGCTCGCCCCGAGCGTCTGCTCCGAATCGAAGAGCATTCCGTTGCCCGGGTTCACGTAGACGCGGTTCGCGGTCAACCGATCGTTCGCCGTCGCGACGTCGGCGTCTCCGTCGGCGTCGAGATCGACCGCCAGCAGCGCCGCAGTCTCGTAGAAGCCCAGCCTGAGCCCCGAGTCGTCGAAGCTTCCACGCCCGTCGCCGAAGAACACCCGGTTGGGGAGGTCGAACCCCAGGGCCTCGACCAGGTCCAGGTGACCGTCGCGGTTCAGGTCGACCAGCCCGACGTCGTTCGTGGGGTCGTCGCTCGAGGCCGTCCCCGCGAGCCGGTACGACACCGAACCCCACGTCCCGGCGAGGGAGCTCGTGAACAGGCGAGCGCCAAGTTCCGCAGCCACGGCGATCACGTCCAGGTCTCCGTCGGCGTCGACGTCCGTGAGCTGTACTCCTCGCGTGCCTCCGCCGAGCTCCTGACCCGACGCCACGAAGGAACCTTTGCCAGTGTTCACGTGCAGCACTGCCGGCTCGATCTCGTTGCCTTCCAGGAGGTCGAGGTCGCCATCGGAATCGGTGTCCGCGAGACGTAGCGACGACGTGCAGGTCTCGCCCTCGAGAGCAGGATCGAGATCGAAACCGCCCGCACCGTCGTTGCAGAGGACGACGTTCTTCTCCGCGAAGTTGCCGGCAACGGCGTCCAGGTCTCCGTCCCCGTCGATGTCGCCCAGCGCGAGCGCTCGCGTGTCACCCGATCCGAGGAGCAGGCCCGAGTCGAGGTAGTTCCCCGTCCGGTCGTTCAGGTAGAGGCGGTTCGGTTGGCCCCCGCCGTTTCCGCTCAGCGCATCGAGGTCGCCGTCGCCGTCCATGTCGCCGAGAGCCACGGCCTCCGTGGAGAACCCGCCGAGCGATTGCGACGAGGACGCGAAGCGTCCGGCGCCGCTGTTCACGTAGACACGGTTCGGACCGGCGTTGCCCGCGAAGTAGTCGAGGTCGCCGTCCATGTCGAGGTCGCCAAGGGCGAGATCGCGGGTCGAGGCTCCGGCGATTCCCTGGAGGGGATCGTGGACGAAGCCGCCCAGGCCGTCTCCCTTCCAGATGCGGTCGGGCACTCCTCCGTCGATGCCCTCGACGAGATCCACTCGGCCGTCTCCGTTGACGTCACCGGCGCCGAGGGCGAGCGTTCGCGACGCTCCGAGAGCCTGTCCCGTGTCCGTGAAATTCCCTCCCTTGGCGAGGTAGACGCGGTTGGGTCCGTCGATGCCGAGTACGAGGTCCTCGTCGCCGTCGCCATCGAGGTCTCCCACGAACGAGGTCTGAACCGCGGCGACAGCGTCGATGGCCATGCCGGCGTCGCCGAATCCCGGCACGAGATCGGTCGCTCGACTCGCGGTTGCAGCCATGCCGGTGACGGGAGAGACGACTGCGGTCGGCGATGCCTGGGCCGAGAGGTCCACGCCCGAAGGCGAGTTCACGTTCAGCGCGTTGGTGTCGAACGGACCGCGCGTCTTGAGGCTGGGGTTCGCGCCGAGACGGATCAGGACCTGATCGCCGCGCGGTCCCGGCTCGATCACGGCCCCGTTTCCGAGCGCGTCGCCGAGGACCGGCAAGTCGAAGTCGTCGGCGATCGCGTCGGCGACCACAGGGCTCGTGAAGGTCACCAGCAGCGTGTCACCTTCATCGCACACGCCGTTGCGGTTCTCGTCCACGTAGACCGCGAACTGGGTCACCACGGGTGCCGGATCGTCCCCCTCGCTCTCGCCCCGGCAGCTCCAGAGCGGTACCAGCAGGACGAAGGAGACGGTGAGGAGGTGGGGGGGCCGCAGCGGGGGATAGCGCATCTTTGAATGCAATATCGTAACCGATCCGCGCGGCGTCCAGGACTCCCCCGGAGGAGTCCGGGGGGCCTCCGGGAGGCCGCACCCGCAAGATAGCCTCCCCGGGGCGCCCGGTCTCTTCGAGTCCGCCTCTTTGACCTACCCCTGACGAACGCGCCGACCCACGAGGCCGGCGCCTGCTTGCCGGTCGGCGGGTGTCCCGGACGGTCGTCCCGCTCAGAAGATCGTCGTCGTGATGACGTTCGACGTCGGCCAGGGCGGCTGGCCGGCAGTCGCGATCGGGAGAGCGAAGACCTGCCAGTACATCGTGAATCCCGAGAGGCCGAACTGCGTCAGCGGTCCCGACGTGAAGGTCTCGTACCCCTTCGCGGGGATGAACGGATTGACCACGACGCTGTAGTTCGTCCAGTTCGCCCCGATGTCGAGCGTCGTGTACGGCGGGAACGCCGACGGCGAGTTGATGAAGGACATGACCACGAAGGCCTTGTCGCCGACCGGGGACCCGACGGAGACATCGATCCCGATGTGCTCGAAGGCGGTGGGCGTGGAAGTGGCGAGGACCGGCGCGATCGCTTCGACCACCGTTATCTGGGCGGTGGGGTCGCTCGCCCCGCCCGTGTCGAGAACGATGTCGACAATGCCTAGCTTCGTCATCAGCGCCGGCTCGTGGATCCGGATCAGGCTGTCGGAGATCACCTCGAAGCTTCCGCTTCCGAAGACGAAGGGCGCGAGCGCCACGCCGTCCATCGTGACCCCGCTCACCGCGTTGAAGCCGAGTCCCTCGATGTCGATCGTGACGGACGGGTTGGAGATCGCGGGAATCGTGCTCGGCGTGACCGAAGTGATCGCGTTGCCCGTCCGCTCGACCCGAAGCTGGTAGGAGCCGGTCTCGCGGTACGAGTGCAGCGTGGTGACCTGGATCGTCCACGTCCCCGTCGTGTCCACGATGAGCCCCGGGAGCAGGGCATTGCGACCCGTGCCCCCGTTGTCGTTCGACGCGAAGATGCTCCCGTTCGGACGCTGCAAGCGGACGTACGGATCCACGTAGGTCCGGGCGTTGCTGTCTCCGTTCGGGTAACGCGTCTCGACCGTGAGCTCGTTGCCCGCATCGAGATGCAACGAGTAGAAGTCGGAGTCGTTTTCGCCTGGGGCCGCCGGATTGTTCGCCGCGTAGTAGGGCGTCTTGATGGGCCTCCACGTGTTGTCACCCCTGATCGGCGTCGCCGTGATCGTCGAGTTGTTGGGCTCCTCGGCGTCGAGCGTGTTCCGGATCTCGAACCCGTTGAACACGGCCTGGAGCTGCGAGAAGTTCCCGTGGTTCGTCGGCGAGAAGAAGCCGTTCCAGTGGTCGTTGATCGTCAGGCTGGACGCCGACGACACGGGGCCCGAGAAGGAGTCCCACTGCATCTGGTCGCCGTCGATCCCGCCATTGAAGAGGACCGACCCGTCGAGGGCGTCGTCGTCCGTCGCGTTCCCGTCGTTGGTGGCGGTCGTGTCGATGATGTCCCACAGGACACAGGCAATGCCGACCTCGTTGGCCTCGCCGGCAGTAGAGCTCGAATAGGGTGTCGCGTTCTCCAGCCGGGCGCGGAGCTGGACGCCTCCGCCGCTCGTGCCGTCAGCGTCCATGTAGTACGCCGGATCGAAGATGCCCATGTACTGGCGCACTGCCCCCGCGAAGAAGGTCGCCCAGCCTTCGCCGTAGGAGAGCCGCGGGTCCTGGTCGCTGTCGCCGAAGGTGTGGAAGCCTCCCGGGCTGTCGGAGTCCGAATACATGTTGTGGAACACGTGCCCGAGCTCGTGGAGGATCACCATGTCGTCGTAGCCGTCGTCGTCCGAGATGTTGGCCCTGAAGCCCGATGCGAACGAGCCGCCGCCGCCCGGCCACTCGATGTTCACGTCGCCCGTCGGGTTGGACTCGCCCTGTGCCAGGATGTAGTCGATCGCGTAGACACCGAGGTCGAGCATGTTCCAGGGGTTGGCCTGGAAGGAGCCCTGGAAGATCTTCTCCGCGATCGTGGTCCCGACGTCGAGGTCGACGCTCTGATCCCAGCTCGAGAACGTGGTGGAGTCGACGCTGTAGAGAACGGACGACGTCGTCCGGACGCGGATGCGACGAATGCCGTAGAGGCGACTCTGCGACTGGCAGCGCACGTTGATGTTCCGCAGGCCGGATCCGGTGACGAAGATCGAGAAGTCCCCGTTGTCGTCCGTCGTACCGGTGCCGAGGATGGTCCCGGAGGTCGCGTCCCTGACCTGGACTTCCGCCTGGCGGACGGGAAGCGTCGGTTCGCTGCCCGTGAACCCCGAGTTGTAGGAGAACGCACGGTCGCGATAGAGGAAGGTGCCCGTGACCGTGAAGTCGGCTTGCACGAGCTCGGCGCTCGCGGCGGCGAGGAGGAGCGCGGCCAGGATCTTGTTGAGCTTCATTGCGTCCACCCCCCTAGAGCCTGGATGACGGGACGGACAGCGAAGTCACCTCACCGTCGACGACGATGGGAGTGACGTTGTCGGGCATGCGGTCGGGACGTCCCCATGTCACACGTCGAGTCGTCGTGTGGACTCCGATCCCGCCGGGAGCATCCGGATCAGGGATGGAGATGTGGGCGCGGATCTCGAGCTCGGCACCCTCGACCGCCGCGGGATACTCCGCCGTGAGCGAACCGTGCAGGACCTCTCCACGGAACGCGGGGCCGGGCGCGGGCCGCGCGTGCGATCCGAGGATCCCGTCCAGCACGATCACGGACACCTCCACGTTCAGCGCATCCATCACCGGCGTCACGACGTAGTCGACGCTGGAACGGCCTCCGACGAGGTCGCCCGTGGTGACGTCCACCCGGACCGGAGCCGAAGGCTTGCAGTTCAGGGCCTCGACAGCGACGAGGGAGGGTTCCGGGACCGACGTCGGACGCGCTGCGAGTGCGCCGACGGCCACGGAGATCCCACACAGGATGCACAGGGATCGCTTCATGAAAATCCGGGAGGAGGGAGGTGAGGGGCGGGAGCCGGGGGGCCGCGAGGAGGGCGGACCCGCTCAGAGGACGGGGCGCGAACCGGCCGGGTTCCACCAGAACCCTCCCTGTCGAGAAAACGGTTCCGGGTCCCCAAGCTGTCTACACATCAAGGATAAGCGACCCGCGGGCCGGACCACGCCGATGCCCCTCAAGAACGTCCCGGCCGGCTGCCGAAAGTAGCCCGCGGAGGTCTTCATTGCGGCAATACGGTTCTTGGGTGATGGGTATCGTGGCCCTGATCGGCCTCTTGGTCGGGGTCGGGTTCTCGCTACCCCCGCACCAGACCATCCGACGCACGGCGGTCTACGATCGACCCTACGACGAGGTGTGGAAGGTCCTGGCCGACTTCCCCGGGCGGGCTGCATGGCGGGAAGAAGTGCAGCGTGTGCAGGCGCTTCCGGACCGGAACGGGAACCAAGTCTGGCGTGTGCTCGGCAACGACTACGAGCAGACGCTCGAGATCACTTCCTATTCGCCGGGCCGCCACCTGGTCGTGGCGTTCACGGACGAACGGCACACCTTCACCGGGGCGAGGGCGTTCGACATTCGCGCCGAGGGCAAGCAGACCAGGATCACACTCACGGAGAGCGGGGAGATCGAGAGCGCGATCCTGCGACTCGCGTGCCGGACGGTCTTCGACCGCGGCGAAGACCTCACGCTCTACCTGGTCGAGCTCGGTCGCGTCTTCGGTCAGGAAGTCGAGCCCGTCGATCCGACCGAGGCCGAGAAGCCCAAGATCCAGACGCTGTTCTGATGGCCGTGCCGCCGGCGGCCGGCTAGGTTGAAGCGCGTGGCGCTCATCGTGGCTCGGCTCGATCGCGACCGCATCGCGGACCTCGACCGTCTCTTCGACGCCGACGCCGGATGCGCGTGGTGTCGCTGCGTCGCCTGGTGGGTTCCTTCCTGGGACGGGTGGGGAGAGCGCAGCGCGGAGCAGAACCGCGACCTCCGCGGCGAGCTCTCCGCGCGCGGCGAGTACGACGGTTACCTCGCGTACCAGGACGACGAGCCCGTGGGTTGGTGCCAGGTTGGACCCAGGGACCGGCTCGTGAAGCTCGCGCGCCAGTTCGAGCTCGATCCCGACCCCGCGGCGTGGGCCGTGACCTGCTTCGCGGTGAACCCCGAGCGCCGGCGCGCGGGCGTCGCCCGTGCGCTCCTGGCGGCCGTCCTCGAGGATCTCCCCGCACGCGGTGCGGAGCGTGTCGAGGCCTATCCCAGGCGCGGAGCCACGGAGGTCGGAGAGCTCTGGAACGGGCCCGAGGCGCTCTACCTCGAGCACGGGTTCGAGGTCCTCCGCGACGTCCCTCCGCGGGTCGTCCTGAGCCGCCGGATCGAGTCCGGCCGGACCATGTGAGATACTCCCCGGGGGGAGCCGTACCCCGAACGTCATCTTGGGCAAGCCCTTCGGAGATCGAGCACGCGCCGCGTTCCTGCGAACGCGGAGATTCGTGACCCGCGACCTCTGGTCCCTGGAGGCAGGCGGCTTGCCCACGTTCCGCGGACTCCTGGTCTGGATCTCGCGGATTCTGTTCATCTCGATCCGCGGCTTCCAGCGCAACCGCTGCATGTTCCACGCGGCGGCGCTGACCTACGTCTCGGTCCTCTCGATCGTTCCCGTGCTTGCCTTCGCCTTCTCGGTCGCGAAAGGGCTGGGCGCATACGAGCGCATCGTGACCGAGGTGATCGAACCGACCCTGGACGACCTGTTTCCGGCGGAGCAGCTCGACGAGGCCACGGGTGAGCTCGTGGTGGCGACCCAGTCGTCCCAGGGCGTGCGTTCCGTTATCGAGCAGATCATCGTCTTCGTCGAGGACACGGACGTCTCGAAGCTCGGCCTCTTCGGCCTGGCCGTGCTGTTGTGGGCCGTCATCAAGACGCTCGGTTCGGTCGAGCGCTCGTTCAACGAGATCTGGGGCGTGAAGTCATCGCGCTCGATGATCCGGAAGCTCACGGACTATCTCGCGATCGTCATCATCACGCCGATCTTCCTGCTCACTGCGGCGGCCTTCATCGGGGCGCTCCAGTTCGATTCGGCGCGCGAGCTCCTCGACGGGTTCCATCTGGGACCCCTGTTCGACCTCCTCTTGCGGCTCGTGCCCTTGCTCGTCGCCTGGGCAGCCTTCACGTTTCTCTACCAGTGTCTGCCCAACCGGAGGATGCGCATCTCCTCCGCGGTGGTCGGGGGTATCGGCGGGGGCACGTTGTGGCTCGTCCTGCAGGTCGCCTTCATCGAGCTGCAGGTCGGAACGGCGAACTTCAACCAGCTCTACGCGGGCTTCGCCGCGCCCCTGATCTTCCTGGTCTGGATCTACCTCTCGTGGGCCACCGTCCTGTTCGGCGCGGAGCTCTCGGCAGCACACCACCGCGCGCCGACCTACCGCGGGTCCGCCTACGTCGGCCCCGTGCACCATGCCTTCGAGGAAGTCATGGCGCTGCGTGCACTCACGTTGATCTCACGCGAGTTCCTGCAGGGGGGCCGACCGTGGACCGTGCCGTCGCTCTCGGAGCGCATGCACGTCCCGGAGCTCTGGATCGAGGAGGTCATCACGAAGCTCGTCGCGTCGGGGATCCTCGCGCCGACGCGCGGCGAGGAGCTCCGTGGGTACCTACCGGCCCGGGCGCTCGATGCGATCACGATCGCGAACGTGCGAGGAGCTTTGTCCGGGGACCGCATGGCCGAGACCTTCCCGCCCCGGGACTCGTCCGCGAGACGCGTCCAGCGCATCCTCGAGCAGATGGACGGCGTCGCTGCCGACTCCGCCCACAATCACACGCTGCGAGACCTCGGAGAGGAGGCGCTGCGCGACGCAGAGGAGCAGGCCGGAAAGGCCGCGGCGAGCCCGTCGCCCGAGATCGGCCCCGGCTGACTCCTACTGCACGGCCGTGATCGGCACCGTGTTGGTGACGAGCTCGAGCTCGAAGGTCGTCGAATCGTAGATCGCGGCGGCGTGATAGAGCGTCGCGCCGACGAACGCGGGATCGGTCCCGGCCGGGATGTCGATCCGCGGGAATGCGTCGCCGTTGACGTCCAGGCCCCCGATCGGCGGCGAGACGACGCCTGCCTTCGGGGTCGCGATGGTGAGCGTCGAGTAGTCGTCGGGATTGAGGAAGAGGTGTCCGGCGCTCGTGGGGACGCCGGGGTACGTGCCCGAGTGTCCGCCCACGATCCAGTAGAGCTGCCCCGCCATGGACGGGTCGAGGTCGATGGTCATGGTCTGCGTCCCTCCGGCCGAGAGGGAAATGAGGTGCGCATCCACCGAGAGCGAGAGCATTCGCATCGCGATGACCTCGGCTGTGCCCGCCTGCGTGACACCGCGGTCGTCGAGCACGGCTCCGGCGACCAGATCGATGACGCCGTCTCGGTTGGCGTCGCCGATGTTCGTCAGCGACCACCCGTACAGTCCGCCGCTGCTCTGTCCCGAGACCTTGAAGAGAACCGAGCCCTTGGCTCCCGAGTACACCCGAACCTCACCCGCATCGGTGAGCGTGACGCCGTCGACACGGTCCCGGTACGGGATCCCGACCGCGAAATCCGCGTGTCCGTCCCCGTCCACGTCGCCTGCGGGTGCCACGCTCTTGCCGAACATGTCGCCGGCGGTGTCGCCCGCCACGAAACGGAACTCGGAGCCATCGAGGCCCGAGAACAAGAACACCGCACCGCCGGGCACGCTCGTGTTGGCAAGTGGAGCGCCTACGGCCAGGTCGTCCCGGCCGTCACCGTTCACGTCGCCGATCAAGGCGAGGGAGCTCCCGAACCCGTCACCCGACGGATCTCCACGGAGCTCGAGGTAGCGCTGCTGCGTGCCGCTCGAGATGGCGTGCACGACACCGACCGAGCTCTGCGACGAGCTCGCCAGGATGTCGTCGAGGCCGTCGCCGTCGATGTCTCCCACACTGCTGACCGCGCTCCCGAGACGCTCGCCGAGGACGTCGCCGTAGTAGTCGAAGATCACGGTCGCCGTGCGGCCGGAGAA
Source organism: Planctomycetota bacterium (assembly GCA_029259655.1). GTDB lineage: Bacteria > Planctomycetota > UBA1135 > UBA1135 > OFTM220. Next base: position 18,265 of record JAJDET010000171.1, on the reverse strand, counting down.
CACGCGGAACCCGCCCCCGTCGATGACCAGAGCATCGCTGCCGGGCATCCCCACGACGATGTCGTCGACACCGTCGCCATCGGCGTCGCCAAGGACTCCGATCGAGCTCCCGAAGGCATCGCCGGCCGAGTCTCCCAGTGCGAGGACGAAGAGCGTGCCCGTCTTGCCGGAGTAGACGCGGACTGCGCCGGCATTGCTGCCTTTCTTGTCGTCGCCGCGGGCGCCGACCAGGAACTCGGGGTATCCGTCGCCGTCGTAATCGCCGGCGGGTCCGACCGCGCAGCCGAGGAAGCCGAACGGCGCGTTGCCCTGGATCTCGTGGATCAGTGCGCCGGACTGTCCCGAGTAGACGAGCGCCACACCTCCCAGTGGGACGAGGGCGCTCGCGTTCGGGGCGCCGACGATGAAGTCGTCGAAGCCGTCCCCGTCGATGTCGCCCAGGCGGGCCGAGGAGGAACCGAACTCATCTCCCGTGGCCGAACCACCCAGGTGGTAGACGGTGGTCTGGGCGAGGGACGGAGAGACGCAGAGGGCGGAAAGGCCCACCGCACGCAAGAAGATGGATCCCGGTTGTTTCATGTCGACCCGCTTGACGGTGTGCCGCCGTTGGCGGGACCTCGGCAGAGACGGTCGGCCAGGGTAGCACCCGCCGCTCAGATTGAGAATTCCTGGAAAGTCCTGAATTGGCGGGGATTTCCGTCGGCAAGTGCTGATGTGCGCCCCCGGTTGGGGGCACCCCGTCCGGACCGTTCCCGACCTCCCTAGCCCCTGTCGCGCCCGTGGACACGCCGCGGAGCGCCTGCCAAGGTGGTCCGGGCCGATGGTGCGCTTCCTTCACACCGGGGACTGGCAGCTCGGGATGACGCGGCACTTCCTGCCCGAGGAAGCCCAGGCCCGCTTCACCCAGGACCGGTTCGACGCCGTCAGGCGGATGCTCGTGGGGGCCCACGAGGCCGGTTGTCGGTTCGCCGTCGTCGCAGGCGACGTCTTCGAGACCAACCAGGTCGACCGGCGCACGGTCGTCCGGGGGCTCGAGGCCATGGGAGAGGCGGCGCTCCCCATCCTCCTGCTGCCGGGAAACCACGATCCGCTGGACGCTTCCTCGGTGTTCACTTCCCCGACGTTCGTCGAGGCGAAGCCCGACAACGTGTCGGTTCTGTTCGACAGCCGCCCGGTGGACGTGGGCGACGGTGTCGAGGTGGTGGGGGCGCCGTGGCCCACCAAGCGTCCGCTCGAGGACCTCGTCGTTCCCGCCTTCGGTGCGCTCGAACCTCTCGCCGAGCCGGGGACGCCGAACGCGTCGGGTCCCACCTACCGCATCGGGGTCGCGCACGGCGGACTGGACTCCGTCGCGGCGATGCGCGACGACCCCGCGCTCATCCCGTTCGACGCCGTTCGACAGCTGTTCGACGAGCGCCGGCTGACGTATCTGGCGCTCGGAGACCGGCACTCGCTCACGCGCTGCGACGAGGAAGGCCGTATCTGGTACGCGGGGAGCCCGGAACCCACGGATCACAGCGAGTCGGCTCCGGGCAAGGCGCTCGTCGTCGATCTCGGGCCGGGGGCCGTTCGTGCGCTGCCCGTGGACATCGGGCGCTGGCGCTTCATACAGCACGAGATCGAGCTCTACTCCGCGAACGATGTCGAGGCACTCGCGAAGAAGCTCGAGGATGCACCGGACAAGGAGCGCACGGTCTTGCGCCTCGTGCTCTCCGGAGCCTTGCAGTTGACGGACAAGGCGCGTCTCGACGACGTCGTCGAGAACGGCCGGGACCTGTTCGCCTCCATAGACGTCTGGGGCCGCCAACAGGACCTGAAGATCCTGCCGCAGGACGCTGACTTCGGTGACCTGGGCCTCGCGGGGTTCGCTCACGAAGCGGTTCAGACGCTGCGCACGATCGCTGCACGCGACGACGAAGAGGGCTTCGACGCTCGGAACGCCCTGACCCTGCTCGTCAGGTTGGCGAGGTGCACGCCGTGAGGATCCGGCGGATTCGGCTGTCGAACTACCGCGGGATCGACAAGCGTGAGCTCGTCTTCGCCGGCGAAGAGGAGGTGACGATCGTCCAGGGGCCGAACGAGGTGGGGAAGTCCTGCATCTCCGAGGCCGTCGACATCCTGTTCGACTGCAGGGACGACTCGCGTGCGCGCCGCGTCCTGTCGACGCAGCCGGTCGGGCGCGACGTGGCCACCGAGATCGAGCTGGAGCTCGAGACCGGTCCGTACGTGCTCACCTATCGCAAGCGGTTCCACCGCGACAGGAAGACGGAGCTCGAGGTGCGCGCGCCGGCTCCGGAGAGCTGGACCGGCAGGGAGGCCCACGACCGGGCTCGACAGATCCTCGAGGAGACCGTCGACGTCGCCTTGTGGAAGGCGCTGCGCATTCACCAGGGCATGGCCGTGTCTCAGGCCAACGTCGGTCAGAACACCTCGCTCGCCGCGGCGCTGGATCATGCGGCGGGCGGCCTGAGAGGCTCGTCGTCGGACGAGAACGAGAGCCTGTTCGAGGCCGTCACGGAGGAGTTCCTGCGGTACTACACCGCGACGGGCCGTGAGCGCCGCGAGCTCGGTGTGATGCGGGCGGCGCTCGAAGTGGCGGAGGAGCGAACCGCCGAGCTCGTCGGCAAGTGCCGCTCCCTGGATGGGGATGTGCTGCGGTGCACGCACCTCGTCACGGAGGGGCAGCGTCTCGCCCTGCGGGACGTCGAGCTCGCCGAGGAGGTCGGTCGGTGGCACGGCGAGCTCGAGGTCCTCAAGACGCTCGGCGAGGAGGCCGAGGGCTTCCGACTCCGGTGGGAGAAGGCGCGCGAAACCCTGACCCTGTCGCGCGAACGGGTCGCACGTCGACAGGAGGGAACCCGGCGCCTGGCGGAGCTCATGGCGGAGAGCGACCGGATCGGGGCCGAGCTCCTCGACCTCGAACGCTCGACGGAGCGGATCCGCTCCGAGCTCCTGGAGGCCGAGGCGAGCCTCCAGCGACTGCTCGCCGCCGAGGGCGAGCTTCGAGGAGCGGCGGAGGCCGCTCGGGTCGACTTCGAACACTGGAGCGAACGCGAGGAGCTCGAAGAGCTCGGGAGGCGCAAGGAAAGGATCGCTCAGGCGCGCGCGGAAGCCGCCGATGCCCAGCGTCTCCTCGCGACCTCGCGCGTGACGACGCACGTCGTCGACCGGATTCGCGAGGCGTACAACGAGCTCCTGGTCACTCGAGCCGTCCTCCAGTCCAAGAGCCCCTCGCTCGAGGTCCAGGTGATCTCTGACGTCGAGCTCGAGGTCGGGAACGAGCGCATCCAGCTCCGCGCCGGCGACGTACGTGAGGACGCAATCACCGCACCTCTGGACCTCGCCGTTCCCGGTCTCCTGCGTCTCGTCGTTCGCCCGGGCGAGGACCTGGCCGAAGTGCGACGCAAGCTCGATTCAGCGCGGAACACCTACATGACCGCATGCCAGGAGATCGGGGTCGAGGACCTCGAGACGGCGCTCGAGCTCCTGAAGCAGAGGCAGCAGGCCGAGGCGAAGGTCGCCGAGCGCGATCGCACCATGCGCACCGAGCTCGGAGAGGGCTGGACCGAGGCGCTCGAGGCGCGGCAAGAAGAGCTCCGCCGGCGCGTGTTCCTCCATGTGCGCGAATCCGGCGGCGGGAATGCGACCGATCGGGAGACTGCCCGGACGGCGGCGCGCAGCGCGGAGGAGAACCTCGAACACGTTCGCTCACAGCGCGAGTCGACGAACGCCAGGATCGAGGCACTGCGGGCCCGCGGCGAGGAGATCTCCGCGCGGCGGCGGGGGCTCGGCGCCCGCGCGGAGATCCTCGTCTCCGAGGTCCACGCCGCTCAGTCGGAGGTCGGCGACGTCGACGGTCGCAGCGATCAGGCCGATCTCGAGGGCAGCGCCACCGAGGCCGCCGCGCACGAAGAGGAGCTCCGAGCCGGCTACGAGCGCGTGCGGGCCGAGCTCGAGAAGCGTGCCCCCGACGCGCTTCGCGAGCGCGCGGCGAACGCCGAGGCAGCGCTGGCCAAGGTGAGGCGCGAGCTACGCGAGGTGGAGACACAGCACACGGAGGTGGCGACGCGCGTGAAGCTCCTGAGCGAAGAGGGCCTCGCCGAGCGCTTCGACCGATCGGAGACCGAGCGACTGCACCTCGCAACGGAGCTCGACCGGCTCGAGTCACGCGCCCGGGCCGCCGCCATGCTGTTCCACACGCTGCGCAAGCGGCGCGAGGAGGCTCGCGCTGCGTACGTGCAGCCGCTGACCGACCGCGTCGAGTCTCTGGGGCGAATCGTGTTCGGGGCCGACTTCGAGGTCGAGCTCGACGATGATCTGCGCGTTCGCAACCGGACGCTCGGGGGCCAGACGCTCCCGTTCGACTCTCTCTCCACCGGAACACGCGAGCAGATCGGCATCATCACGAGGCTGGCATGCGCCATGATCGTCGCCGAGGACGGATCGGGTGTTCCCCTGATCCTCGACGACGCCCTCGGCTACTCCGATCCGGAACGCCTGCGCGAGATGGGCGCCGTGCTCGCCGTGGCGGGACGACGCTTGCAGGTGATCCTGCTGACCAGCGTGCCGGACCGGTACCTGCACGTCGGCGGCGCGCAGGTCGTGCGGCTGTAGCCCGTTGGGCTGCTGTTCAGCGCCAGTACTCGACCCACTCGTCCTCGAAACCGGCAACGTCCACCTCGTAGACCTCGAGGAGCACCTCCTCGATGGTCTTCAGGTCGCCGCGCGGCACGATTCCGACGGCGCGCAGGAAGAGGTCGAAGCGATCCTTCCCGAAGCGGCTCTCCCGCGCGAACTCGATGATCGACGCGGCCTGCAGGTAGTTGTCGTGGGCGCCCTCGCCCTTCTTCTCGTCCTGTCCGCCGCCGCGAATCAGTGACGCGAGCGTGAAGAACTGATCGAACGGCACCTGGGTCCGGCGCTTGGCCCGACCCTTGGCGTAGGAGCGACGCTCCGACGAGCGTGTCGACATGTACTCGGCCACTCCCTCCTGAAACCACGAGCCGGCTCCCGGGAGACGCAGTCGGTTCCCGAAGATCTGGTGCGTCGCCTCGTGGATGTGGACCGGGTCTCCGGGAGCCGCGTACCACGTCGCGTACAGGTCGCCGTAGGCGACACCTGCGGTCTCCTCCGCTCGTTCCCGAGGCATGCCGTTCTTCACGAGGAAGTCGTAGTACTGGTCCGGAGTCGTGAAGACGAAGACCGGCATCAGGCGCCGGTCCGGTATCTCGTCGAAGGGGAAGACCTTGCGGATCTCGTCGTAGCACTCCTCCATCTTCTTGGCGAAGAGCTTTCCGCCCGAGGAGTTCCCCAGGATGATGTAGTGGTCGGTGCGGATGGGCTTCTTCAGCTTGTCGTGCATCTCGTCCGGCGCGCTCGAGACCCACCTCTGCTGCACCTCCTCGTCGGTCCAGCGGTGATCGCGGAGCGGACCCTCGTAGGTGAACCCGTTCCGGAGGAAGTCGTGGACGACTCCTCGCATCTCCACGTCCAGGGGCGGCCTACACTCGACTTCGACCGTGTAGTACTTCTCCGGGAGCACGGCGCCGAGGATGTAGGACTCGTAGACCCGGTCGCTCGTGATGGAGACCTGCGAGGCTCGGATCGATGCGTAGGGCACGGCACCGAAGGGGCCGGGCCAGAGGTAGGCCGCGCTCGGAGGTGCCTCCTCCCGCTTCCGCGAGCGCTTGGTGCCGGCGGAGCCGATCCCGTAGCGAACGAGGTCGTCGAGCGAGAAGGGGACGAGGTAATCGGTGACGTCCTCCGGTTCGGCCGCGAACTCCAGCGGGCCGACGCTGATCTGGATGCGTACCTCGGACTCGCCCAGGTCTCCCTGCCAGACGCCCAGCACGTCCCCGCGCGACTCGCCTTGCTGCTCGAGGCCGGCCAGGCGGCGGAGGTCCACCTCGAGCCCGAGCTCCGGGAACGCGTGGCGCCCATCCTCGGGCTCGTCCGTGAGGGGCGGCAACGGGAGCGCCCAGAGGGCGACGACGAAGAGCTTCATGGCACCCATCGAGGGACATCCTACCGGGAGCGCACTGCGCAGAGGCCGTCGAGGGGCTCAGGTGGCGCCGCCCGATCGCTCACACTAGCCTGGGCGGTCCATGACCGAAGCCGAGCCCAAGACCTCGGAAGGCGTCCCCGAGGCCAGCGCCTACCCGGAGTTCCCCACGGAGCTCCGCGCGAGGCTCGTCGAGCGCGATCCCGAGGCTCTGGAGCGCTTCTTCGAGGCCTACTTCGACCGCATCTACGGATACGTTCGCCGCCTGGTCGGGAACGTCGAGCTCGCCGAGGACCTCACGCAGGACATCTTCATGCACCTGTACCAGGGGTTCTCGAAGTACGACCCGGCGCGGGACCTGCGCCCGTGGGTCTTCACCATCGCGACGAACAAGGTGCGCGACTTCTGGCGCTCGCGGCAGCACCGGGACTCCCTGCGGGAGAAGAGCGTCGAGCGCGGCGACGACGACTGGACCTACGACCCGCCGGCGGAGACGCCGAAGCCCGAGGAGCTCCTCACGCGCGAGGAGGTCTCCGCGCGGCTGCGCGAGGTCGTGGAGGAGCTCCCCGACGGTCTGCGCATGACCGTCCTCCTGCGCGCTTACGAGGGCCTCTCCTTCGAGGCGATCGGCGAGATCCTCGGCCGCAACGAGGTAGCCGTCCGCAAGCGCTACTCGCGCGCTCTCGAGGTCCTGCGAAACGTGTTGTCGAGAGAGATCTCCGAGGGGACCTGAGATGGCGGCCGAGCTCGACCCCGACGACCTGGAGATCGAGCGCGCGGTGGCGCGGGTCCTCGGCCCGTTGCCGCGGGCACGCAGCGCTTTCCGGGAGTCCGTGCGTGCTCGGTTCGGGCCCGCAACTTCGGCCGACGATGGCGGAGCTTTCGCGTCACGCCGTCCGCAAGAGTCACGTAAGTCGGCCGGATCCATGCTTGAAGAGGCCTTGCAGTACCTTCCCGTCGAGGAAGCCCGCCCCGAGTTCCGGGCGAGCCTCAAGCAACGGTTCGTGTCGGGAGACGCCGTTTCCCCGGAGTTCGGGTCGCCCGAACCCGCGAGCCGCACGCTGTCCTCGGGCCCCTTCTCCTGGCAGGTGACCGTCGGGCTCCTCGCGGCGGCGGCCGCGGTCGTGCTGATCGTGTTCGCGCCTCGCGAGCCCGATCCCTGGCTCCGCGTCCTCGCGACGGGACCCGAGGTGATGGTCGACGACACCCAGGTTGCTGCAGGCGACCTCCGGGCGCTCACCCGGCTACTCAGCGGCGCCACCTCGGTGGCCACGCTGGACGCGCCCCTCGAGCTCCAGACGGTGGACGAGTCCCGCTTCGCCATGGCTCCGTTCAGCACGCTGCGGTTCACCCGGGAGGGGGCGACGGAGGCCGGAGACCTGAGCCTGGCGCTGGATCGAGGCGGGGTCCGGATGGTCATGTCCGAGAGCGGTCGGCACCTCGTCATCGAGACTCCCGACGCCGTGGTTCGGGTCTCGGGCACCGTCCTCTCGATCGACATCGTGGAGGGCGAAGGGACCTGCATCTGCGTCGCCGAGGGAACCGCCGAAGTCGAAGTCCTGCGCGGCTCGAAGCAGAAGGTGCTCGTCAATCCGGACTCCACCTGCTTCGTGTTCTCCAGGGACGAGGACCAAACCCACTCCCCGGAGGACGGGGAGTTCGTCCACGGCTCGTCGAACGGGATGGTGGATTCCGAGCACCTGGCCCCGCTCCGGGCTTTCCTCGCGAAGCAGTACTGAGCACCCGGGACGGGGCCTCCGAGCTCCGCTCTTACGCATCGCGGACGCCGGGAGCTATCCTCTCGACCGTCGCGTCGGACTCGCGACGGGGATGCGAGCAGGAGTACCACGGAGGGGCCAGGAACCCCGGAAGGAGCGTCCGTGAACGCAGCCGAGCTGTTCGTGAAGTGCCTGGAGGCCGAGGGCGTCGAGCACATCTTCGGGGTCCCCGGCGAGGAGAACGCCCACTTCATGATGGCGCTGGAGGACTCGTCGATCGAGTTCGTCCTGACGCGTCACGAGCAGGGAGCCGCGTTCATGGCCGACGTCTACGGGCGTCTCACCGGCAAGTCGGGCGTGTGCCTGGGAACGCTCGGGCCCGGGGCCTCGAACCTGATCACGGGTGTCGCGGACGCGAACATGGATCGCGCGCCGCTCGTGGTCATCACCGGCCAGGCCGACAGCAAGCGCCAGCACAAGGAGAGCCACCAGAACATGGACGTGGTGGCGATGTTCCGACCCGTCACGAAGTGGGCGACGCCGGTCATCAACCCCAACAACGTCCCGGAGATCGTCCGCAAGGCGTTCAAGCTGGCCGAGACCGAGAAGCCCGGCGCGTGCCACATCGAGCTCGCCGAGGACATCGCCGACATGCCGGTCGAGGGACATCCGCTGCCGGTCGAGCGAGTGCGGCGCCCGGTCCCCGACGACAAGGTCATGGACCGCGCGATGGGCGTGATCCGCGACGCGAAGCGGCCGATCATCCTCGCCGGCAACGGTGCGATCCGGAAGCGCGCCAGCCGACAGCTGCGCGCGTTCAGCGAACAGACGGGAATCCCCGTGGTCAGCACCTTCATGGGCAAGGGTGCGGTCGATCGTCGCTCGCCGCACTCGCTCTTCACGATCGGCCTGCAGGCCAAGGACCACGTGTCCTGCGCGATGGCGGCCGCCGACGTCGTCATCTGCCTGGGCTACGACCTCGTCGAGTACCACCCGCGCCTGTGGAACAGCGACGGAGTCGCGCGCAAGATCGTCCACATCGACTTCCTCCCCGCGGAAGTGGACGAGGACTACCACCCCGACGTGGAGGTCTCCGGCGACCTGGCGCACAGCCTCTGGATGCTGAACCAGCGCGTCGAGAAGGAGCCCGTCCACTTCGACATCAACCAGCACCAGACGGTTCGCGAGCAGATGCTCGCCGACTTCTCCGAGTACGCCGAGGACGACACGGAGGGAAAGATCCGGCCGCAGAAGGCGATCTGGGACCTGCGTCACGTGATGGGCTCGGACGACGTCCTCCTCTCCGACGTCGGGGCGCACAAGATGTGGGTCGCGCGCTACTACCAGTGCGACGAGCCCAACACTTGCCTCATCTCGAACGGTTTCTGCAGCATGGGGTTCGCGTTGCCCGGCGCACTGGCGGCGAAGATGGCGTTTCCCGAGCGCAAGGTCGTGGCGCTCTGCGGGGACGCGGGCTTCCTCATGAACGTGCAGGAGATGGAGACGGCGAAGCGGTTGAAGATCCCCATCGTCGCGATGGTGTGGGAGGACAAGGCCTACGGTCTGATCGAGTGGAAGCAAGAGACCCAGTTCGGCCGCCACGTCGACCTCTCGTTCTCGAATCCGGACTGGATGCAGCTCGCATCGGCCTTCGGCTGGGACGGCCACTTCGTCGACCGCTCCCGGGACCTCGCTCCGACGCTCGAGCGCGCGTTCGCCTCCGGCGAGCCGAGCCTGGTCGTCTTGCCCATCGACTACGCGGAGAACTCGAAGCTGACCGAGCGGCTCGGCAACATCGCATGTCCGATCTGACCGGGCCCGCCCCCACGTGCCACCCGGATCAGGTCGACGACGCGAGTCCGGGAGGGATGCTGGATCTCGCGTACCGACTCTCCCGTCCACTGCTCTTCTCGCTCGGGGCCGACCGCGCCCACGAGCTCATGCTCCGGACGCTCTCGTTCGCTCCCTGGTTCTGGGGCGCGCTCGCCGCTGCGAGGCCGGACGAATCCCTGCAGCGCGAGGCCTTCGGGCTTCCGTTCGCGGGTCCCGTCGGGCTCGCGGCCGGTCTCGACAAAGACGGCGTCGCGATCCCCTTCTGGGGCAAGATCGGGTTCGGGTTCGTCGAGATAGGCACCGTCACCGCTCACGCGCAGCCCGGGAACGAGAAGCCGCGCCTGTTCCGCGTCGTCGAGGACGGGGCGCTCGTCAACCGTGCGGGGTTCAACAACGCAGGGAGCGCGGCGCTCGCCGAGCGCCTACGGCGTCTCCGCGACCGCGGCGCGTGGCCCGACGTTCCGGTCGGCGTCAACGTCGGCAAGAGCAAGGTCACGCCGCTCGAGGACGCTTCGGCCGACTACGCGACCTCGCTCGAGAGGTTGTGCGGCCTGGCCGACTACTTCACGGTCAATGTGTCGTCCCCGAACACGCCCGGCCTGCGCGAGCTGCAGGAGCGGAGCGCGCTCGAGGAGCTCCTGCCCGTCTGCGTCGGGGCTGCGGGTGGGACGCCCGTCCTGCTGAAGCTCGCGCCCGACCTGGAGGACGAGGCGATCGCGGAAGCCGTCGAGCTCTCGCTCGAGGCCGGCATCGCCGGGATCGTCGCGACGAACACGACGCTCTCTCGCGAGGGGCTCTCGCGCGATCCTCACGAGGCCGGAGGGATGAGCGGCCGGCCGCTCTGGCCGCTCGCGCGCCGGAAGATCGGCGTGGTGCTCGAAGCCGCGGCCGGTCGGCTCCCCGTCATCGGCGTGGGGGGGATCCACACCGCACTCCAGGTCCGGGAGCTGCTCGACGCCGGGTGCGTGGCCGTGCAGCTCTACACGGCGCTCGTCTTCGAGGGACCGGGGCTGCCCGCGCGCATTCACCGCGATCTATCGAGATCCGGTCAGGAGCAGATCAGGAAGCCGTGAACCTGCAACGCGTCGGGTTCCGCGCCCGGGGGCCGACGGTAGGATCAGAACCGTGAAGAAGAGAATCGTCTGCGCCTTGGCTGTAGTCGTGGCCGCCTGCGCGGCCGTCGACGAGGAGATCCGCTACGCGCAGCCGGACGCGTACACGCTCGTCGCGCCGCGGAACCTGATCACGGACTTCCCCGCCAGGCACGCGGACGGGTCGGTGCACGTCGTGGTGGAGATCCCGGCCGGAACGACGGCCAAGTGGGAGGTCGATCACGACGACGGCGCGCTGCGCTGGGAGTTCAAGAAGGGCGTGCCGCGCGTCGTGAAGTACCTGGGCTATCCCGGGAACTACGGGATGGTTCCGCGCACGATCCTGCCCAAGGAGCTCGGGGGCGACGGTGATCCGCTCGACGTCATCGTGCTCGGTCCGGCCGTCGAGCGCGGAAGCCTCCTGCGCGTGCGTGTGCTGGGCGTCCTGAGGCTCCTCGACGGCGGGGAGCAGGACGACAAGTTGCTCGCGGTGCAGGAGGGGACGGCGCTCGCCGCCGCGAGCGACCTCGCGGAGCTCCAGGAGCGCTTCCCCGGCGTGACCGAGATCGTCGAGACGTGGTTCGCGAACTACAAGGGCCCCGGCGAGATGGAGACGAGGGGTCTCGGCGACGCGCAGGAGGCCGAGCGAATCCTCGAGGCCGCGATCGAGGCGTTCGACGAGGCCCACGCAAGAGCCGGGCGATGACCCCGAAGCTCTCGGCCGCGGATCGCGCGATCCTCGACGAGTGCATCTACTACCTCAATCTCGAGGAGATGCGGGAGTTCTGCCGGGCGCACGACCTGCCTCTGATGATCCATGTCGAACGACCGGACGGCCGCCTGCGAGCGTCGCGCGACCGGGACCGAAAGGACGTCGTTCTCGCGCGCATCCTGGAGTTCGCGCTGAACGGGAAGCGCACCGGGCCAACGGTCTATTCCAGGGGCGTGGTCTCCGACGCTCCGCTCCCCGAACGGCTCACGCGGGCGTTCCGGCTCCACTACGGACAGTACGACAAGAAGAACGAGCGGCTCATCGGGACGTTGAAGGAGCTCACGGGCGGTACCTATCGCAACGGGATGATCGCACGCTTCGTCCTGCGCGACTTCTGGACCTCCGGTAGCGCTCCCACGCTTCAGGAGTTCGCGGAGGAGTGGTTGAGAGCCCAGGCGGCCCACACCGAGCCACGGCCGGAAGGGGCCTACCTCGTGGATCTCGCGCAGGGGCGGGCCGGCGAGGGCTGGAAGCAAGTCCGCAACGAGAAGGCTAAGAAGGCGCTCGCCATCCTCGCCCGGCTCGTCGCGTGACCGCTACGTCTTCCGGGTGAGACGCGGCAACGCCCAGAGCGTCACGAGCGTACCGGTCACCGCGACGACGCTCGCGGGAAGCACGTCTTCGCCGCGCCCCAGCAGCGCGAAGCCGAGTCCGAACATGACCCCGAAGGTCGCGGAGAGTCCACCGACGATGCCCGCGAGCACCACGTGGCCGTCACGGATGACGCTCACGTCGGGACACAGCGCGCGCACGGGTCCCCACCAGCCGATGGGGCGGACCTTCCTGTAGAAGCCCGTCAGGTCGCACGGATCTGGGCTAGCCGTGACGAGGAGCGAGACGAGCGATGCCGCGAGCGAGACCGCGACCGTGATGCAGACACGGCCTGCGGTCGAGAGCTCGCCGTCGGGGCTCAACGCGCTCGAGCCCCAGCCCAGGTCGGCGTAGGTCAGGAACGTCGCCGTCGCGCCCGACGCGACCATGGCCGTGATCTCCGTGCTCGCCTTGACGCGCCACCAGAGCCAGCGCATGACGTAGACCGGACCGACGCCCGACATCAGCGACGCGAAGAAGCCGAAAAGAGCGGAGATCGACTTCGACTGCCAGGCCACGACGGCGCCGAGGGCGAGGACTCCGATGCTCGCGAGACGCGCGACGAGCACGTAGTGCCCCGCATTCGCGTCCGGCCGCATGAACCGGCGGTAGAGGTCGTTGACGAAGAACGACGACGCGAGGTTCACGTGCGTATCGACCGTGGACATGAACGCGGCCAGGAGCGAAGCGACCATCAGCCCCAGGAGCCCGATGGGGAGGAAGCGCGCCATCATGGCGGGATAGGCGCGCTCCGAGTCGGTTCGCGCGAGCACCTGGCCCGTCGTGACCGTGTCGTCGGTCGCGACGACGGCCTCCGCCTTCCAGGTCTCCGACTCGCCGGGTACCGCGAGCGAGACGCTCACCAGCTCGCCGCCTCCCTCCGGCTCGAGCGTGACCGACCGCTCTTCCAGCCCGACGATCCGACCCGCAACGGGCGCGCTCACCTCGAGCCGCGGCAGGACCGCGAGCGACGCGAGCGCGACCAGGATCCACGGCCACGGCCGCAGCGCGAAATGCGCGACGTTGAACCACAGGAACGCGAGGATGCCGTGGCGCTCGTCCTTGCAGGCGGAGATCCGCTGCACGGCGATCGGCCCCCCGTCCACGTTCTCGAAGGCCCACCACAGGACGCACAGGTAGACCGCCACGGCGGCGAGCGGGACCGTCCAGAACGAGGCGTCGAGCGGGCCGCCCTCACCCGGCGTGGGGAGGAAGGCCAGTGTCTCCGGTCGGATCGCGTCGCCGGCGGCTTCCTTCAACCCGTCGATCCCGCCCACCTCGCTCCACGCGACGACGGCCAGGAAGATCGCGCCCACCATCGCCATCGAGAACTGCAGGAGGTCCGTCATGACGACGCCCCACAGTCCGGCGAGCAGCGAGTACGCGAGCGCGATCAAGCACAGCGTCACGATCGCGACGAGCGGGTCTCCGCCGACGAGCACCTCCATGATCTTCATGGCGGCGAGCAGGACCCAGGACAGGATCAGCTCGTTCTTCACGAAGGACTGGTAGAAGCCGACGAAGCCGCGCAGGGTGCCCGCGCTCTTTCCGCCGTAACGCAGCTCGGCGAGCTCGGCCGTCGTCATCACCTCGCCGCGCCGCCAGTAGCGCGCGAAGAGGAACGTGGCCAGGAACCCGCTCGCTGCGTAGCTCCACCAGAACCAGTTCTGCCAGATGCCGTGGTCGCGCACCCAGCCGGTGATGACGAGCGGCGTGTCGGACGCGAAGCTCGTCGCGACCATCGACGTCCCCGCGATCCACCAGGGGAGCTTCCGGCCCGACAGGAAGAACTCGTCGACGTCGCGGCTCGCCCGACGCGAGAGCCAGAGGCCGACGCCCAGGGCGAAGACCACGTAGAGCGCGACGATCGCCCAGTCCAGCGTGGCGAGCTGCATGGGCGGAGAGCCTAGCGGCGCCGGACGTCGGGCTCACGCGCTCCTCGGCTCTCCGGGACTCTCGAGCCCGGGATTCGCAGGAAAGTCCCAACGCTCCGGGCCCGCGCTGCATCGGTAGGCTCGGAAGTCATGAGCGCCGAGTCCTCCCACCTGACCGTGAACGAGCTCCTGCGCCACGCGGACTGGGTCCGGGCGCTGGCGCGGCGGCTCACGGGAGACGACGAGCTGGCCGACGACCTCGCCCAGGAGACCTGGGTGGCCGCCCTGCGGAATCCACCCGCCTCCGAGACTCCGGCCCGGACGTGGCTCGCTCGCGTGCTGCGCAACTTCGCGCGGCAGGAGCGGCGCGGCGCGGGGCACCGCGTGGATCGGGAGCGCGCGTCCGCACGTCCCGAGGCGTTGCTCTCGGGTGAGGAGGTCGTGTCCCGGGTCGAGGCGCAGCGCGAGCTGGTCGAGGAGGCGCTCGCCCTCGACGATCCGCTCCGCCAGCGCCTCTTCGAGCGCTACTTCGAGGGCCTCTCCGCCGTCGAGATCGCACGCCTGCGCGGCGTCCCCGCCGGGACCGTGCGCTGGCAGCTCAAGCAGGCGGTCGAGGAGCTCCGGGATCGTCTCGACCGTCGCCACGGCGGCGACCGCCGCGCCTGGCTCGCGCTCCTCGCTCCGCTCGGCCGTGACTTCCGCCCCGCCACACCGACCTTCCCCCTGGTCCACGGAGTCCTGGCCATGAGCACCGCCACCAAGATCCTCTTCGCGGGCACGATCGCAGTCGCGCTGGGCGTCGGTCTGTCCCTGACCGGCGTGTTGCCGGATTTCTCCTTCCTGCCCGCGGCGCCCGAGCAGCAAGTCGACGTGGCCTATCGCCCGTTGGCGGACGCAACTCGGTCGGAGACCGTCTCACCGTCGAACCGGGTATCGGCTCGTTCGCCCGCGGCGCCTTCGACGAACGATGCGAGTGAAGTAGCCGAGGGCACGGGCTCGTCGGCCCGATTGCGCGCGCGGATCCTCGACGACACCGGGCGGCCGATCGCGGGCGCGACGCTCGCCGGAGAAAGCGGCCGTGGGCTCGCCATCGAAGCGACCAGCGACGCGCGGGGCGAAATCGACGTCGCGGTCGCCGTCCCGGGCTCGTTCGACGGCTCGAGGCTCTTGTTGCGCGTCGCGGCGAGTGCACCCGGCCGGACGCGCGTCTCGCAAGAGACCGAGCTGCGTCGAGGCGAGACGGTGTGGCTCGCGGATTACCGCCTCGGCGCGGCCGGTGCGGTCTCCGGACGGATCGTGGATCCCGAGGGGCGCGGCATCGTCGGAGCCACGGTCGCGATCGTCGAGCCGTCGCTCGAGGACTTCCGCTTCGCCTTCAACCCGGGGCTCGCCGCCGAGGGCGGCGTCGCGATGGGGGTCCCGTCCTTCCGGCACTTCGCCGCCGACGCACCTCGAGCCGAGACGGACGCGTCCGGTCGGTTCCTGGTCACGGGTGTGGCCGTCGGACCCCTCCGAGCGGCCTCTGTCGGACCCGGGCGGCTCGCCGCCTTCAGCGATGTATTTCAGGTGCGGTCCGGAGAGGAGGCGCTGGGTGTCGAGCTCGTTCTCGGGACTCTCCCCGCCGAGAACCGGATCGCCGGTCGCGTCGTGACTCCCGATGGTCTTCCCGTGCCGTTCGCTCGGTTCGAATACCGCTCGGACACGGCCAACGGAACCGGGCGGACGGCGGCGGACGGATCCTTCGAGTGGATCGTGGGCCGTGGCGAGCGCCGTCACCTCCGCGCGAGCGACCCCGAAGGAGCGTTCGGAGCCGCGGAGGTCGAGCTCGTCGCGGGGGACTCGGGCATCGAGCTCCAGCTCACCGAGCTCGCGAATGTCGAGCTCCTCGTGCGGACCCGTATGGGAGAGCCCGTCGAGCGCTATGGCGCCGCGGTCGTCTCGGTCGACGGCGATGCGACGCTCGCGACGCTCGAGCTCGCTGACCGAACGGACGGACGTGCGCGTCTGCGCGTTCCCGACGCTCCTTTCCGCGTGGAAGTCCGCGCGCCGGGCCACGCGATCGGATCCGCGGGACCCTTCGCCGGCGGGACCGCGCACGAGCTCGTCGAGGTACGGCTCGAGCTCCTGCCCGGAGTGCACGGCGTGGTCTTCGCCGACGGTCGTCCGGTTCCCGGAGCCGAGGTCGCCCTTCATCGGGCCTGCGCTACCCACACCGTGCAGGACGGGTTTCCCGTACGTTTCGAGCCGCGTCCGCAGGAGACCGTGACGACCGATGCGGAAGGGAGCTTCGCGATCACGCTGCGCGAGGCCGGGACCTGGACCCTGCTCGCCTCGACCGAGAGACGCGTCCTCGCGGAGCTCGGGCCCCTCGACCTCGATCCGGGAGTGGGCGCGGCCGGGCTCGTGCTGCAGGCGAGTGCGTTCGGCGCGATCGCGGGCGAAGTAAGGTCGAGCGAGGGTCAGGCCGTCACCGGGAGCATCGTCGCCGTGTCGCGCGGAGACGGGCATCCGCGATCCCAGCGGGTGGGCCCCGACGGTCTCTTCCGCTTCGGCGAGCTCGTTCCCGGACCGTGGCAGGTGGCTCTCGTCGACGCGGAGACCGGGATCTCCGGGACCCACGTGCAGACGTCGTCGTCCCCGCCGCGGGAGATCGAGTGGAGCTCCGACGTGCGGCCCGGAACGACGACCCGGCACGACCTGTGGATCGACGGGGAAGCGCCGCTGGAGCTGACGGGAACGCTCGCGGTCGACGGACAGCCGGCCGTGGGCTGGACCGCGACGCTCTTCCCGATGGAGCTGGATGTCTCCGAGCCGCCGCCGTCCAGTTCCCTCGACGCCGAGGGCCGCTTCAGCCTCTCGGTTCCGAGCGCGGGCCGGCGCCGGCTGATCATGTCGCCGAGCGGAGCCGAGGCCGGCGAGCTCCGCCTGCTCGACGTCGTGGACGTGGAACCCGGCACCGAGCCCTGGCGGCTCGAGCTCTGGACGGGCGCGCTCGCGGGCCACCTGTCGCCCGAGCACCGCGGGCGCGAGAAGCTGGTCGGGCTGTGGGACGGCGGCGGTGCGCTCTCCGCGATGATCGCGATCGTCTCGGACGAGGACGGTGCGTTCCGCGCCACGCGCGTGCCGTCGGGGCTCGTGCGCATCGTCCCGATGGTTCGCGAGGTCCTCTTCGACCCCGACTCCGTCGAGTCGCTCGCGGAGGTGGAGGTCGTGCCCGGAGGAGAGGCGCGCGTGGACCTGTGAAACGAGGCCGAGCCCACACACGCCGCTGATTGTCGGCCCGTCGGGCCTCTGCTAGGTTTCCTCGGTGCGGAACACGCTCGTACTCTGCTCGCTCGTCGCTCTCGTCGCCGGTTGCGCGACGACCTCGCGGGTACCTGCGCTGCGCGAGGCCGACTTCGAACGCTGGCGCGCGTACCTCGCGCCGCGTCCCGAGGAGGTCGCCTGGCGAAAGATCCCGTGGCTCCCCTCGCTCGCGGAGGGCGTGGCGCTCGCGAACCAGGTCGAGAAGCCGCTCCTGCTATGGGTGATGAACGGCCACCCGCTGGGCTGTACCTGAGGCAACGGCGTCCGGGGCCGACGGTTCGTCTGGTCCGACCCGCGCGTGATCGAGCTGGCGAAGTCCTTCGTCCCCGCTGCCGATGAGACGTGGCGGTTGCAGCGCGGCACCGATCCGGAGTGCCGCTTCTTCCAGTCGTTCGCCGACGAGGGTCACTACCGCGGCGCGGGCGGGTCGCGTCAGGGGATCTACGTCGTCACGCCCAGGGGCGCGCTCCTCGCTTCCGCCAACGCGCTCGACCCGGACCGCGTGCTCGAGTTGATGCGCGGGTCGCTCGAGTCCTGGAGGGCGCTCCCTTCGGAGGCGCGAGAGGCTCTGACCGAGGCCACTTTCGCGCCCGTGCGACGCTGGGAGGCGAGCTATCCGGCGGATGGGCTCGCCCTGACCTCGACCGCGCGCGACCTGTCTCTCGACCTCGACCCTTCGGCGGAGCCGATCCTGCCCTCGAACCCGGACCACGTCTGGCTCTCCAGGGCGGAGGCGCTCGCGCTCGCCGGCCTCGCAGACACACTCGTCGTGGGCCGCTATCCCCGCTGGCTCGAGGCGTTCGTCCGGCGGCTCGCGCGTTTCCATCTCGTCGACAACGTCCGCGGCCAGTCGCTGCCCTTCGCCCCGGAAGAGGTGGAGATCCTGCACCTGTCCCGCGTCGACTTCAGCGACGGGGAGATCCGTTTCTCGGGCTCCGTCCGGGCGCGAGCCGAGGGCCCGTGGCTCATGGGAGAGAGCGATTGGACTCCGTCGCGAGAGTATCCGCGGGGTGTGGAGACGAACTTCATCGCGCGCGCCACGCTGGACGTGGAGACCTCCACCTTCACCGAGTTCGAGC
>JAJDET010000018.1 GCA_029259655.1 Planctomycetota bacterium | reverse complement strand
CATCGGGGCCCTGCACGCTTGCGTGGCACAATCGCATGGGGAAGAGCGGCCAGCGTTCCGAGCGCGTGCGCAGGAAGTCGCGCAGAGCGGCGCCGTCGCGGCTCGTCACCACACCGATCCGCCGCGGGAGCGCCGGCAAGGGCCGCGCGCGATCGAACCGTCCCTTGGCGCGCAGCTCGACCTTGAGCGCCTCGAGCTTTGCCAGGAGCGCGCCGAGACCGAGCGGTTCGACTCGATCGACGATCAGCTTGTAACGCCCGTGGGGGCCGTAGACGTCGAGCTTGCCGTGGACGAGGACCTGAGCGCCGTCGCTGGGCCGCGCCCGCAGGGCTCGCTCGGCCTGGCTGCGCCAGATCACGCAGGAGACGCGGGCTCCCTCGTCCGCGAGGTCGAAGTAGACGTGCCCCGAGCTGGTCTCCTTGAACCCGGAGACCTCGCCCTCGACCCGGACACGACCGAGGCCCGTGAGACGGCCGGCGATCTCACGCGTGAGCTCCGTGACCGACAGGGCCGGGGACGGCTCTTCTCGGGGCGGGCGCTCCACGCGCGCGCCCCCACGCTCTCGCGCAGCCGCACGCCGAGCGTCCGACGCCGAGAACCCGAAGCTCTCCTGACCCATCCGCCCCTTATCGCCGCGCGCCTTCGGCGGGTCAACCGCCGGCCTCGACCGGGAGCGCGGAAGGCGGAGGGCTCAGCCCCGGAATGGACGCCGCAGCCCAGGCCTCGCGGCGAGCACGCGGCAAGAAGATCCGGTATCGACCTTCGAGGAAGGGTGCGCGGGAATCGCCGCGCATCGTGACCCCGTCTTCGAGCTCGACGATGACACCGCGCTCGCCCCAGGAGACTCGCATCGAGTCCGCGAAGAGATGGCGCCGCGTCTGTCCCGTCCGATTGCGCACCTCGAGGTGCACGTCGTGCATCACGGTCCCCCGCACCGCGCCGATGTGACGAACGCGATAGACGTCGCCCGTCGCGTCCTCATCGAGCAGGAAACAGAGCTCGCGCACGATCCTGCGCGCGTCCCACAGGCCGTCGTCCAGCTCGCCGCGGGCATCCTTCTCCGTGAAGAGCTCCGGGAGGCCTTCGATGAAGGGTACGGGATCGATGCCCGGCAGCAGGATCCGGCGGAACCCGCCCCGGAAGGGAGTGCCGACGCCCTCGTGACGCTCCTCGCCTTCCTCGAGGACGATCGTGACCACGCGTCCGCTCTTGCTGCCTTCGAGCCGCATGCGCTGGGCCATGAGGCTCCCCGAGAGGCGCCCGCGATCGTCGAGCATCCGGAAGACGACCGGGCCGATCCAGCCCTCGTCGGAGAGCCGGCCGATGTCGATCAGGTCGATACCCTCGACCCACTCGGCGGCCAGGAGCGCGCGCAGGACGCGCTGCATCTCGGCGCTGCGCTCGGCGCGCGCGACGACGGCCGGGTCCGGCGGCTCCTCTGATTCGAGGAGCCCCGGCTCTTCCGAGAGGAGCTCGCGCGCGAACTCGCCGCCCGGCGTATCGATGTCGAGCGTGGCGACCGCGCTCGTGAAGTCGAGCCACTGCATCTCCCGGTCGAGGCGCTCCGTCTGCGAGACGGAGAGCTCGGCCTCGAGCTCGGCCACCTGCGCCTCGAGCTCGGCCACGCGCGCGCGTTCCCGTTGGAGCTCCGCGGCGAGCTCCGTGGCGAGCTCCGCGCTCGTGTCCACCGCACCGGGGCCGACCGCCTCCACGCGGGCGGCGGCGACGCTCCGCGCGAGCGCGACGGCCTCCTCCGCGGAGGCGCGCTCGCGCGCAGCCACGGTCACGGCGAATCCGCCGGCGCCGAGGATCGCAGCGGCCGAGAGCCCGAGCGGCATCCAGGACCGGAAAGCGTTTCGATGAGGCATCAGTCTCGCTCGGTCCCGGTCGGTGCCGGCGCGGGGAGGCGCGCGACGTGACGCGGGAGCTCCCCGCAGACCGTCCCATCCGGGACCAGGGGACACGACGACGGAGCGCCGCCGGGCTTCCCGCTACTCGAGACGAGCCTGCTGGCGCCGACGGGAGTGCGCCCCCAGAGCAGGATCCCCACGGCGCCGTCCGCGAGCGGCAGTCGCGCGCCGAGGAGCACGCGCAGAGGATCCGGATCGGGTCCGCTCGCCCCGTCCGCCCGGTGGAGGAAGCGGGCCAGCGGCTGGAGAGCCACGCCGTCCTCGTCGACGACCTCGGCCTCGTCGAGGAGCGGCGAATCGCCCGAGAGGACGAGGCGCCACGGTGCACCCTCGGGGAGCTCGAGACGGCGGCCGAGCACGCGCGCCTCGTGCTCCTGCATGGCCGGCTCCCCGTGCAGGGGTGCGAGCCGGACGCCGAGCACACGGCCCGCGAACTCGAGGTCACCCGCGAGTCCGTCGACGACCGCGCTCGAAGGTGTCCCCCCGCGTGCTGGCGCGACGTCGTCCCCCCGCTCGCGCGAGAGGTACAACATCGCCGCGAACATCACGGCGAGCGGAACGAGGAGCAGCCAGGGACCGTTCGTCCTGTTCACGCCGGCCTCCCGCCTTCGGTCGGCGTGCGACCAACGTGTGACTCGGCGCGCATCAGCGCGCGCCGGGCGAGGCCTTCGGCCTCGCGAGCGCGCGCACGAGTCAGGACATGGGCTCGTCCCAGTCGTCCCGCTTGTGCTTGTTCCAGAAGCGCTGCCACTGCTCGGGGTCGCGCTCGTCGTGTCCCGAGAGCCGCTGGAGGCTCGTGGTTACCGGCCCGACGACGACCTCGTACCGCTCACGGACGACGACGTCGAACGGGTCTCGAACCACCTTCTCCCTGGCGTCGAGCAGGGTCTTGAGGAGCGCGTAGAAGACGTCCTTCCGACGTCTCTGGTCCAGCTTATCGAATTCCCCCAGTGCTTCGGCGGCCGCGCCCTGAACGATCGGCTCGGCGTGGTTCAGGAGCCGGGAGAGAGGCCGGATCCCGTCCTCGTGGCGGGTCCTCCCCAGGGTCAGGATCAGCCGGCGCCCGAGATCGAGATCGGACTCGTGCCGCCGGTCGTCGATCTGGTCCAGGAGGACGTCGACGCCCTCGTCTCCCATGCTGCCGAGGGCGGTTACGGTGAGCAGGCCCACCTCGCGCCATTCCGGCTCGACGAGCTCGCAGCGCTCCAGGAAGTTCTCGAAGCCCTTCGAGATCGATCGCCGGTCGCGTGGCCCCGCGTTCTCGAACCGACCGTGGAGGTCCAGGACGACCTCGCGAGCGCGCTCCGGATCCTCGCGGCGCCGGCTGGCATGGGTGAGCTCGTCGACGAGCTCGGGGATCGGCTGCGGGGGATCGACGAGCTTGTTGACGGCGCTGGCCGAGACCTGCGGGGCCTGCGGCGAAATCACGAACAGAGCGCAGCTGAGGACGTGCGCGAGCATGGAACTCCCTTCCCGGACGCCTTCCCGACGTCCCGTTCGAACCTGACGAAAGCGCGCCATCCCTTCCCCGGGCAGCGCTCCGCCGTCTATCGGCCCCCGAAGGGTTCGGTCTTCTCCCGGATTTGCACTTTCTCAACGTTGTCCGAACCCAGGGTTGCCAATGGGTTGCCCGTGCCCGTGCCCGTGCCCGGCGGGGTCGGGGTCGGGCCGGGAGTCGGCGGGACGCGTGATCCGGCGTCGCCGGGCACGGGCACGGGCACGGGCACGGACTGGGAAGCAACCGAGAGAGAGACGGTTCCTAGTTGCCAGCCCGATCGCGAACCTGCGCCGCGACCAGGCGCTTGCGGAGCTCCGCCGTCACCCTGCCCGCTGCGCCGGGCAACTCGTCCCTCAGACCCAGAACACCGACCACCGGGATCACCCCCCCGGTCGTGTTCGTGAGGAAGACCTCGTTCGCACGCTCGAGCTCGGCCGCCTCCACTCGCCCCACCACGACCTCGAGCTCGCGTCCTTCGAGCTCGAGCGGCTCCTCTTCGAGCAGCGCGAGCAAGCGACCGCGCGACGTTCCCGGCAGGCAGCCGCGCTCGACGGACGGAGTCGAGAGGACTCCGTCGGTGACGCAGAAGACGTTGGAGATCGTGCCCTCGAGGAGGTCGCCGTCGTCGCTGACGAAGAGCGCCTCGAAGGCACCGGCGCGCTGGGCCTCCTCGCGCGCGCGGACGTAGGCGATGCGGTTGGTCGACTTGACGCGTCCGAGCGGATCCCCGGCGCGGCGCGGTTCCCCGGCGAGCGTGATCACCACGCCCGGGTCGGCGGGACGCTCCACCCTTCGAACGGTGACCGCGAAGGTCGGCCCGCCGTCCTCGGGGCCGCGCGAGAGCGTCATCCTCAGCGCCAGGGGACCGCTCGCTCCGAGCTCGCGGGCCTCGCCGGCGAGCAACAGGAGGACGCGCTCGGGGTCGTCCGCGGGCGGCCAGGGAATGCCGAGCTCCGCCGCTCCCGCCGCGAGCCGCTCGAGGTGATCCCCGAGGAACACCAGCACACCGTCCTCGAAGAGCACGGTGTCGAACACCGACATGCCGAGCTGGAAGCCTGCGTCGTCGGCACGGATCGCGGGCTTCCCGTGGGGAACCAGTCGACCGTTTGCGAAACTCGGGAAGTGATCGCTCACGCCCTCACTCCTTCGGGTTCGAAGGCCGCGACGAGTGCCGAGGCCTTGGCCAGCGTCTCCGCGTCCTCCAGGCTCGCGTCGGAGGAGAACGTGATGCCCCCACCGACGCGGAAGGAGACCTCTCCCGGCCTCCAGAGCACGGTCCGGATGAGGACGTTGAAGCGTGCCTCCCCGCGCGTGTCGACGAAACCGAGCGCACCGCAGAAGAAGCCGCGCCCCTCGCCCTCCAGTTCGCTGATCGCGTCCATGCTCGCGAGCTTGGGCGCACCGGTCACCGAGCCTCCCGGGAACAGCGCCGCGAGCACGTCCCAGGCGTCGCACTCCTCGCGCGGCTCGGCGATCACGTCCGCGGTCAGGTGGTGCACACGCTCGTAGGTGCGCAACACGGGGAACTCCTCGACCCGGACCGTCCCCGGCTTCGCCGTGCGTCCCAGGTCGTTGCGCTCCAGGTCGACGATCATCGCGAGCTCCGCCCGGTCCTTCTCGCTCGCGCGGAGCTCCTCGGCGCGTCGTTCGTCGAGCACGGGATCCGGTGCGCGCGCCGCAGTGCCCTTGATCGGGCGCGTCCGCGCGATGCGCCGGCCGTCCTCTCGAACGAGCTCCAGGAGGAGCTCGGGTGAAGACGAGCAGAGCGCGCCCGGGCGCTCGCCGTCCCACCGGCAGTACCCCATGTAGGGCGCGGGGTTCGCCGCGCGCAGCGCGAGGTAGAGCTCCTCGGGCGAACCGGCGACGGCCCGCGTGAAGCGGTGGGCGAGGTTCGCCTGGTAGAAGTCGCCGCGCGCGATCCTGGCGCGCACCTCCTCGATCCGCGCGCGGTGCACGTCCGGGAGCGTGTGCCGCACGAGCGGGCCACGAGCCTCCGGAGCGCGGCGTGCGGGAGCCCGCGCGAGCGCCGCCTCGATCGCCGCACGGCGCTCGGCGACCGGCGGGCGCCCGTCGCCGGGCTCGTCGCCGAGGACCAGCCACGAAGTGCGCAGCTCCTCGTCGAAAACGAGGAAGTCCGTGTAGAGCCCCCCCACGATCGGCGGCTGACCCCAGGGCTCGTCGGGGAGCGCCTGCCCCTCGCCCGGAACACCCAGGTCGTAGGCCAGCGCCCCCGCGAACCCGCCGTGGAAGGGTCCCGGAACCTCGTCGCCGCCGTTGCGCACGAGCCGCGCGCCGAGCTCCCGCAGCGCGGCGAGATCCCCGCCCGGATCCGGGGGGACGGGATCGAACGCGAGCAGGCTGAACCGGCACGGCCAGCCCGCCGCGCTGTCGAGGAGCACCGGCCGCGCGCGATCCGCGAGACGCAGGAGGGCCTCCGCAGCTCCGCCTGAAGCCGCATCGAACGCACCGCGTTCGAAGACGCGCGGTCGGAAACGAAACGCCCGTGTGTCCATTGGCGAGCGACAGACCATATAAGGTGCGCGTGCCCGACGACAATCCCCGCTCCGTGATGGGTCTGGTCTTCCTGACGGTGTTCCTCGACATCGTCGGGTTCTCGATCCTCTTCCCCGTCTTCCCCGACCTCCTGCGCCACTACCTCCTGATCGAGGGGGACGGGAGCTCGCTGGGGCGCTTCGTCGCCTGGCTGCGCGACGTCTCCGGGGGGGACGAGCTCGCCGTCGAGACCCTGTTCGGCAGCGTCCTGGGGTCGGTCTACGCGCTCTTGCAGTTCCTGTTCGCGCCGATCTGGGGCGGGCTCTCGGACCGCATCGGGCGCCGCAGCACGCTGCTCTTCACGCTCACCGGGACGTGCCTCGCCTACGTCGCCTGGGCCTTCGCCGGTGCCTTCGCGGTGCTGGTCGTCTCGCGCCTGATCGGCGGAATCATGGCCGGCAACATCTCGACGGCCTCCGCGGCGGTCGCGGACACGACCGAGGGGCGCCAGCGATCGGTGGGCATGGGCGTGGTCGGCATGGCCATCGGCCTCGGGTTCGTCATCGGCCCGGCGCTGGGCGGCATGACCTCGATGATCGAGATGGCCGAGATCGGCACGCCGACGGCGGCCTTCGCGATCAACCCGTTCTCGGCGCCCGCGTTCGCGGCGCTCGCGATCGCGGTCGTGAACCTCCTGTGGGTCGCCGCCCGCTTTCGCGAGACGCTTCCGCCCGAGCGGCGCGGAAAGAGCGAGGAGTCGCGCACGCTCCACCCGTTCCGGCGTCTCGCGAGCATCGACCTGCCCGGCGTGCACCGGACGAGCATCGTGTACCTCCTCTACTTCACGGTCTTCAGCGCCATGGAGTTCACGCTGGTCTTCCTGGTCGCCGACCGGCTCGCCTTCGAGCGCATGGACATCGCGTGGATGTTCGTCTTCATCGGCGTCGTGATCGCGCTCGTGCAGGGCGGGGTCGTCCGCAGGCTCGCTCCGAAACGAGGGGAGAAGCCGCTCGCGATCGCGGGCCTCGCGCTGACTGCACCGGGGCTCGCCGTCGTGGGAATCGCGAGCACGACGACCGCGCTCTACGCCGGGCTCTTCCTGATGTCGGTCGGGAGCGCGCTGGCGACGCCGTGCCTCTCCGGCCTCGTCTCGCGCTACACGCCGGCGGATCGCCAGGGGCTCGTCCTGGGAGTGTTCCGGTCCATGGGTTCGCTCGCGCGGGCGGTGGGTCCGGTCCTCGGCGGGCTGCTCTACTGGCGCTTCGGGAGCATGTCCCCCTACCTCGTGGGTGCCGTGTGTCTCGTGATCCCGATCGCGATGGCGAGATCGCTTCCGCCGGTCCCGGAGGTCGAGGACCCCACGGGAGAGACCCCGGAGCCGGCCTAGGTCGGCCTCGCGCCTCTCCGGGCAAAAGGTCCGGCCGGCGCGGGCCGATAGAGGGCACGGAGGAAGATCACCATGGGACGTCTCAGCATTCCTTTCCTGGTCGCGGCGCTCTTCATCGGAGCGAGCGCGTTCTCGTACGCACAGGACGACGCCGCCAGCCTCACGCAGGAGGTCGCAGCGCTCCGCGAGGACGTGGCCGCCTTGCGCGCCGAGCTGGACGAGGCGAACGCGTTGCTCGACTCGACGCTCGCCTACCTCGACCGCCGCAGCAAGTCGGCCGCGCAGATGGCGGGCGTGCTCTCCGCGTCGGAGGAGGCCGGTTTCACCTTCGGCATCAACCCGCGCTCGCGCCAGCTGTTGCTCGAGGGCTGGCGCAAGGAGCTCTCCGACCGCCAGAAGGACCTCCCCGGGAAGCCGGCGCCGGTGGTGGAGACGTCGCGCGACGTCCCGCGCCGGTAGTCGCGCTCGAGTGGCGGATGCCCGCGGCGCGCGCGAGGTAGGCGACTTGGCGCCCTCGGGCGGGTCGCTCTCGACGGGTTGCGAGTCTCGTGCGGTTGGAGTGCCTTCGCGATGCTTGCGCGGCGGAGCGCGCGCAAGCGAGGCGTCGGGAGGCGTCGACCCGTGGGGAACGCCTGGGAGGGCGTCGCAATGCGCACTCGCTCGCGGGCTTCGCCCGGCGAGCATCGCGGCAGGGAGTGTCGGCGCATGCGGCTCGTCACCCGTGGAGAGCGACCCGTCCGCCAGGCACCACGTCACTCCGCCGAGGATGCGCCGGTACCCGGCGCGATGCCTCCCGGCGGGCGGAAGAAACCAGATGGACAACACGCCGACACCGCCTAGGGCGGTCGGCTCACGAAGGACCGGCGCTGAAGCGCCTACTTCGCGCACGCCGGCATCCGCCGGTGCGCGGAGAGCACGGCACTGCGGGGAGAGACGCGCACAACTCACCGTACGTCTTCGGCGCACCGACCGGTGCCCGCGGCACACCAAGCGTCGGATACTCGTCACCCGGGTACGAATCGCGTCCGCGAGGCACCACGGCACTCCTCC
>JAJDET010000170.1 GCA_029259655.1 Planctomycetota bacterium | reverse complement strand
ATCCGCGAGCTCGATGCCCGCGCAGCTTGGAGTGGACGGACACGGTAGCGAGCGGCCTTCGACGAGCCCGACCTCGACGGGCCGATGGGAGATGCGTGCCGCGACCGCACCCGGTCCGAGGGCAACCAGGGGAACCAGGGTGACTCCGACCACGACGAGGACCTTCCGCTTCATTGGAGCTCTCGATCAGAGGCCGCCGGACGCAGCCTCTGTCGGGTGGTTTCCCCGAATGAGTCTTCCGCAGCGGTCCGAAGCTGGTGCGCCACAGCGGCGAGCTCCTGCATGTTGCGTCCGAGGTGAGCCTTGCTCTCGACGGGGATTCGTAGCCGATGCACCTCGCGTCCGCCGAGGATGGACGAGATGCCCCGCTCCGCGAGCTGCTCGACCACGCGCGTGAGGTCCTCGCTCTGCCTCGCCACATCGCTGACGTAGCTCACGCTGATCCATACGAGCTGGGGGCGGATCTGCTCGGCTGCCTCGAGGAACGCTGTGGCCGGAGTGTCGGTGCCCAGGTTGACCGAATGGATGCCCTCCGAGGCGAGCACCGCAGCGGCCATTCGGGTAGGTAGCGCGCTCTGATCCCCGTCGATGCTTCCACCCACGGCGACAAGCTCGTCGGACGGCGGTTCGCAAAGAGCATCGATCTGGTCCATGACCCGCAACAGGATCTGTGTCGCGCGATGTTCGATGTAGATGCTCTGGTGACCTTCCTCCCAATGGCGGCCGATCCGGGCCATCGCCGAGCGCAGGGGGCCGTCGAAGAGCGCGGCGGGTTCCATGGCTCGGGTCACCAGGGCTGTGAGCAGGACTCGCGAGAGCTCCTCACCGTTCCCGGCGCACAGAAGACGAAAGACACGCTCAGCGAGGCGTCCGGGGTCGTCGACCTCTTGCTCCGAGACGCTCGAGAGCCCCAGGAGACTCGCATTGTCGAGTCCTCGTCCGGTCTCTCTCAAGAACCTCAGTGCAGGCATCAGTTCGATGCGTCGATGCCCGCCGGACGTGCGCCTTGCCGGAAGCCGGCCGGCGTCGATCCAACGCTTCACGGAAGACTCGCTCGCGCCGATCGCTCGCGCCAGCTCCCGCGGAGACAAGCTCCTCTTGATGCCGAACGTCGAGATCATCCCTGAGATCGAATCGAGCCGAGACCGCCGTCGACGCCGAGTACCTGGCCCGTCACCCAGGATTGCCCGGGGTCGAGCAGCCACGCGATCGCGCGGGCGACGTCATCCGGTTCTCCCAGGCGACCGAGAGGGTGCATGGCCAGTGAAGCCTTTTCCGAAGCCTGGTTTTGCGTCAGGGGCTCGGATAGCGAAGTACGTACGAGACCCGGTGAAACCACGTTCACGCGAATGCCACGGGGTGCGTAGGAGGCAGCGGCCGACAGCGCCAACCCGACGACGCCTGCCTTGGCGGCAGCGATCGCTTCGTGGTTCGGGAGCCCCAGTCGCGCCGCTGCAGAGGACAGGAGAACGATCGATCCACCGCTCTTTCGCATGGCGGAGGTACCGGCGCGAACCGTGGCGAACGCGGTGTCGAGGTTGGCCGCGAGTGTGGCGCGCCACTCGTCGGCCGAGATGCGGTGCGCGGGCTTCAGCAGAATCGAACCCACGCAGTTGACGACGCCGTCGAGCCGTCCGTGCTGGGCGAGTACCTCATCCACCGCTCCCTGAACGTCGTCGACGGAAGTCGCATCGAGTGGGTGCACCGAACCGCCCACCTCCTCCGCGAGACCTCGAAGTCGGGCTGCATTGCGCGCCGCGAGGGCAAGGCGAGGGTCTCCCGCCGACAATCGACGGCAGAGCTCCGAGCCGATGCCTCCACTGGCGCGGACGACCAGATAGACCAGCCCCGTCAAGCCGGGCTCTTGGATTCCATGCTCCCGCCGGCCGCGGGTGCGGGCAGGCTGGTCCGAGACGAAGGCGCTAGAGGGTCGGACTCCTGCGCGGGAAGAATGCTCCCACGCGGCTCGTTGGCCGCACCCCAGAGCAGCAGGCCGACCGCGCTGGCGACGACCAAGCTGACCAACAGGCCGAAGCAGAAGATGTAGAAGTCGTTCATCCCTGTTCCCCTTTTCCACTGACGAGCAACGCTCCGAGCGCGAGGATCGAGGGAACCCAGATGCCCACGAAGAGTCCCTGTTCGCGATCGACCAGGAACCACAGGTAGACCGAGAGGAGGAAGGAGACGCCGGCTGCCAGGACGAACAGGATCTTGGCGTTCCTGAGCTTCGAGGCTGCCGTTGCTCGCGCCCGGTCTTCGGTTTCGGAAGAGCCGGGAGAGAACGTCCCTTGCTGAGCTGTGCTGGTGGTCTGCATCTAGTTCACCCGGACTGCGGAGACGTTCCAACGCCTCTGGATCGACCGAAGGCTGAGGATCTGGTAGAGCGCGGCCAGGCCGACGGCCGCGTAGACGAGCTGGGAGAGCAGGGTGGCTGCGCCGGTCGTGGCTGCGACCAGGTCGAGCTCGAAGAGGCCGTAGAGGCCCCAGTTGAGGCCTCCGATGACCAGGAGGATGGCGGCCAGGACGTCGAAGAGCTTCATGGTTGGGTCTCCCGAGCGGAAAGCGTTCAAGCGGTCACGAGAGCGTTCGCGCTCGACGCTCCGGCGGATGCATGGCGTCCCGCTTTCCAGGAGCGAAGCGCGAGCAGGCTGCGGACCGTCACCCGAGAACGGCATCCGGTCCGCTCGAGGCGCTGGCCCGGACTCGTCGATGTCGGCTGAGCGCGCAATCGAGAATCAGCGTCCCCGGGTCGGAGGCCGTTCAGAGGACGCTACTCTTCGCAGGCGTTCCGAACGTCTCGTGCCAGGCGCCGAGCTGCCGTACTCCCAGGCCAGAATGACCCGTCACGAGCGATCGACCTTCACCGGGGAGCTCACACGCCGGAACAACGATCCGGAGAACCGGCGCTGGTTGTTCGTGCCGTACGACCAGCTGAGCGACGCGATCGGGCCGCTCTCGACCGAAGATCCGAAGGAGCTCGGGATCGTGCTCCTGGAGAGTCCCCGGAAAGCCGCGCGACGCCCCTACCACAAGCAGAAGCTCGCGCTGGTGCTCGCCAACCTGCGTCATTTCGCGCTGGAGCAAGCCGAACGCGGTGTCGCCGTGGACCATCGCGTAGCGCCGGGGTCGTATGGAGAGGCTTTGCTGCCGATCGCCAAGGAGAAAGGCGGCCTGCAGTGCATGCGACCGGCGGAGCTCGAGCTTCGTCAGGACCTCGGTGCGGTCGTGCAAGCGGGACTCCTGGAGCTCCTTCCACACGGGGGATGGCTGACGACCCGTGAGCAATTCGAGGTGAGTCAGAAGGGTGGGCCTACGTGGCGAATGGACGCCTTCTACCGCCACGTCCGGCGAGAGGGTGGCTGGCTGATGCAGGACGATGGAAAGCCGCTCGGTGGGAAGTTCAGCTTCGATGCGGAGAACCGGGAGGCCTGGAAGGGGGACCCTCCCGCGGCGAGTCTCCCCGAGTTCTCCTCGGACGCCGTGACCGAGGAGGTCGCCGAGCTCGTCACGGATCGATTCGCCGAGCACCCCGGCGAGGTGCACCTGGCGTCGCTGCCGGCTTCGCGCCGCCAGGCATCCGCTCTATGGAGCTGGGCCAAGAGAGAGTGCTTGCCGCGCTTCGGTCCCTACGAGGACGCGATGAGCACGCGCTCACGCACGCTCTTCCACACGCGGGTGTCCGCCCTCGTCCATCTTCACCGCCTCGTACCGCGCAAGCTGGTCGAGGAGGTCTGCGCGCTCGACATCGAGCTGCGCAGCAAGGAGGGATTCGTGAGACAGATGCTCGGCTGGCGCGAATTCATGCGCCACGTGCACGAGCAGACGGACGGCTTTCGCCGCATGCCGGAGGGCGCTTCGCACGGCGCACGCACGGCCGGTGATGAAGCCGGCGCGAGTCCCTCTCATCTGGGAGCCCACGAATCCCTTCCGCCTGCGTACTGGGGCAAGCCGTCCGGAATGGCCTGTCTGGACGAAGTCGTGCGATCGGTCTGGGAGGAAGCCTATTCACACCACATCACGCGACTCATGGTTCTCGCGAACATCGCCACGCTCCTCGACGTGTCGCCGCGCGAGCTGACGGACTGGTTCTGGGTCGCCTACACCGACGCGTACGACTGGGTGGTCGAGCCGAACGTTCTCGCCATGGGTACCTACGGCGTGGGGCCTCTGCTGACGACAAAGCCGTACATCAGTGGCGCGGCGTACATCGACCGCATGAGCGACTACTGCAAGGGCTGCGTCTTCGATCCCAGGAAGAGCTGCCCGATCACGCCCCTCTACTGGTCCTTCCTGCAACGCCACCGTGACCGGCTCGAGGAGAATCCGCGCCTGCGGATGCCCTACGCCACACTGGGCAAACGCTCCGAGACGAAGCGACGACACGACCTCCGCGTCTTCGAATACGTGCGCGAGAGGCTGGGGTCCGGAGAGCGACTCTCGCCCGGTGAAATGGAAGAGGCTGTCTCGCAATGACCGGAGACTCGTCCGTGGGCATCATCGGCGGCGGACTGGCGGGGCTTGCGGCGGCGCGCACGCTCGGCAAGCTCGGCCACCGGGCGGTCGTCTTCGACAAGGGACGGGGACCGGGCGGACGCAGTGCTTCGCGGCGGGCCGCTCCGTTCGCATTCGACCACGGCGCACAGTACTTCACGGCGCGTGACCCGGACTTTCGACGTTCGCTGGAGAAGTGGTTGGAGAACGGCGTCGTGTCGCGCTGGGACGGCCGCCTCGTGTCCTTGCGTGCAGGCCGATCCCGCCCCGTCCGCGGCGGCACGGAGCGTTTCGTCGGGGTGCCGCAGATGAACGCGCTGGCGAAGTTCCTGGCAAGCGACGTCGAGGTCCACTGCCGCACGCGCGTCGGCTCGATCGAGCACGCAACCACCGGGTGGAAGCTGTTTGGCGAGGACGGCGGCGAGCTCGGGGAGTTCGCTCGGCTCGTCATCGCCATGCCACCGGCCCAGGCCGCTGCGCTCATCGGCGATCAGTCTCCACTTGGCAGGCGTGCGGCTGCGATCCGCATGCGGCCTTGCTGGGCCGTGCTGCTCGGCCTCGCCGAGCCCTACGGGGTCGCTTTCGACGGTGCCTTCTGCGAAGCCTCCGCGCTCTCCTGGGTTTGCCGTGACAGCAGCAAGCCCGGGAGGCCGTCGGCCGAAGCCTGGGTGTTGCACGCGTCCGCTGAATGGACCGAAGAACACCTCGACGAGCCCCCGGAGATCATCGCGGACACTCTGCCGAGGGAGCTGGAACGTCTCACGGGCATGCCTCTGCCTCGAGTGCTCAACCGCGACGCACATCACTGGCGCTTCGCTCAGCCGGACTCCGAGCGCGAAGCAGGGGTTCCGGTCGATCGCGACCGCGGGCTGGTCCTGGCCGGGGACGCGTACTCGGGCGGCCGAATCGAGGGAGCCTACCTGAGCGGTGTGGCGGCGGCTCGTTCTCTAGTGGGGTGACGCGAGAGTTCGGGTCAGAGCCGGGGCCGGTCGACGGTGATTCCCGTCCCGTGACGTCGGAGCTCAGGAGGAACGGAGCGTTTCGCGCTCTCCCGACGCGTTCGTTCTCAGACCAAGCGGAGAACGCAGACGGCCGCACTCATCGCGAGCATCAGGAAAGCCGGCAAGGACTTGATGACGGGATCCCCAACCTTCATGTGCATCGGGGACTCCCGCAGCGGGCAAGACCACCGAAGGTACCCAGAGCCCGACGAACAGGAAGGCTGCGGATCCCACAGCCCGCCGGTCTTCTCGCGCTCAGGCGAAGTTCCAGGTTCCACCGACGCCACGACTCATGAACGGTCCAGATCAGCCCGACCAGCGCCCAGGTCACGGCCACGTGGACCAAGAGGAGATCGATGGCATTCAGGACTACACCCCTCATCCCTTCGCGAGACTGGCCCGAGCGGATGCATCCAACGCGATACGGTACCAGGTGAATTTTCACACACCTTCGTCAGCGGCTCTGCGAAGCCCGAGAGCATCGGCGAAGGTGTGTGAAAGTTCACCTGGTACCGTATCGTCGGCACGCGGCTAGACTCGAGAGCGTGTACCAGCCCGTCGGACAGGGAACGCGCGGCCGCGTCGCCGAGCTCGGCGGCTTGCGGCTCACCGAGTCCGTACACGCATCCGACGGGTGCCTCGACTGGCACGCGCACCAGCGCGGGTGCATGACGCTGCTCCTGGACGGCGGGATGCAGGAGTCCTTCCGCTCGCAGGACGTGGACTGCCGGCGCGGGAACCTCGTCATCAAGCCGCCCGAGGCACGCCACCGCACGCGCTTCGCACCGGCGGGCGCCCGCTGCCTGATCGTCGAGCTGGTGCGCCCCGCGGATGGCTTGCTCGAGGCGTGCGCGCCCCTCTTCGAGCGGGTGGGACACCGAGCGGCCGACCCCGGGCTCACGCGGCGCGTCGCCGCCGAGCTCGCCGCGCGCGACACGGCCTCGGACGTTGTGCTCGAGGGGATCGCGTTGCAGCTCTTCGGGCTCGCGCTGCGCTCCGGCACCGCGGCCGGGCGCGCGCGCCGCCCCCCGGCGTGGCTGCGCGACGTCCACGAACGCATCCGCTCCGATTACCTCGACCGGCTGTCGGTCGCCGGGCTCGCCGCCGCGGCCGGCGTGCACCCCGACCACCTCGGCCGGGTCTTCCGCCGGCAGTACGGCCGCTCGATCGGCGACCTGGTCCGGGACCTGCGGCTGTCGTGGACGGCGGAAGAGCTCACGGGGACCGACCGCGACCTGGCCGATATCGCCGCCCAGGCGGGCTTCTGCGATCAGAGCCACTTCTCCCGCACCTTCCGGCAGCGATTCGGCCTGCCCCCGGGCCGGTTCCGGGACTCCCGCTGACCCGCGGGTCGTCCGGATCCCAGGACGGTCGGATCGGTACAAGCCCCCGCTCGTCTTGGCCCGTAGCTTCACCGGGGAAGCGAGACAAACCGCCATGCGAATGCTCCTCCCCACCGCGATCGCGACCGCGCTGATCACCTGCCCCGCCGCCGCGGAGGCGGCCGAGCGACCCTGGACCCTGATGATCTACGGCGCCGCCGACAACGACGCTGACGGGCCGATCCTCGAGTTCCTCCACCGCATCCGGATTGCGCTGGACGACGACCCGGGCATGGAGCTCGTGCTCTTCCTCGACCGGAGCGCGGGGTACTCGCAGGACGCGCGCTCGCTGGGGGAGGACTTCACCGGCGCGCGCGCCTACCGGCTGCGCCGCAATTCCGCAGAGCTGCTCGACGCGAGCGACTTCTTCCCGGGCATGACCCCGGGTGAGGAGCACGAGCTCGACTCGGCCGATCCGCGGAACATCGGGCGCTTCGTGGCCTTCTGCAAGGAGCGCTTCCCGGCGCGCAGGTACGGGCTCCTGATCTACAGCCACGCCAACGGGGTCGCCATGTGTCCCGACGACGAGAGCGGGACGAACATGAGCATCCCCGGGTTGAGCGAAGCGGTCGGCGCGGAGGCCTCGGTCGACTTCCTCGCGCTCGAGCTATGCAACATGGGTGGGATGGAGATCGCGTACCAGTGGCGCCCGGGGAACGGCGGCTTCTCCGCCGAGATTCTCGTCGCCATCCCGAACGCCGGCATCCCGCTGGACTGGGATCGCGCGTTCGCGCGCATCCGCTCGAAGGACCACGCGACTCGGGCTCAGGGCTTCGTGCTCGACCCCGAGACCATGAGCGCCGCCGACTTCGGCCGCCTCGTGATCGAGGAGGGGCACGCGGGGCGCAGGTATTGGGTCGAACGGGCCAAGAGCTCCGGCATGTACGACATCACCGACCCCGCGGTGCTCGACCACGCGCGGGAGGCTGCCGGCTGCTACGACCTCGTCGCGACCGAGGGCGCGAAGCGTGCGATCGACCGGCTCGCGCGAGCCCTCGCGCAAGCCGATGCGAGGGACGTCCTCGGTGAGCTGCTGGGCTCCGGCGACGACGACCGCATGATGAACTACGCGCCGCGCGGGAAGTTTCACAGGCGCCCGTACGTGGACCTCTTCGAGTTGCTCGACCTCGTCGCGGCGAGCGCGGCGCTCGACGACGGTGTGCGCTCCGCGGCGGAGGCGGCCCGCGAGGCCGTCGACGAGCTGGTCGTGGCCTCGTTCGGCCTCGAGGAGGGCTTCGAGGGATTCCGGCCGGGCCGCAACGGGATCTTCGTCGTGTTCCCCGACGGCGACGCCGTCGTCGAGAACGCGCGCGCGTGGTCCGGGCTCTCCTGGTACACGCCGCTCGGACCTGACCGTGCCGGAGATCCCTTCGGCGGCTGGTCCTTCCTCGCTGACGGCGCCACGGCGGGCAACGGCCAGGTCGAGAACTGGTTCGAGCTACTCGACGCCTGGTTCGACGACCGGACCGCCGGACCCGAAGGCCTGAACGGCTACGCCTGGTAGCGGACGGCGTCCTGGGGCGGGCCGGCGTGCGCTCGGACCGGTCTGAGCCGCATTGATATCATCGTGCAAGTGAGGGCGCACTTGCCGTGGGACTCGCCAGTCTGTTGTTGATCGTCGCCGCCGCACTCGGCCAGGAGCCGGCGGCTCCGGATCCCCTGGCCGAGGCGCGCGCTCTTCTCGCGGAAGCCCGCGCGGCGTCGAGCGCGAGCGACCACGCCCGACTGCGCGCCAACGTCGAGGCGGGCGTCGAGCTGCTCACCACCGCGACGATCGACGACGTGAACGCCGTCGGTCGCTTGCTCGAGCAGCTCGCCGACCTCGGCGCGCAGGTCGCCCCGCGCGCCGTGCTCGAGGCGCGCGAGTGGCTCCTCGTGGCCGCCGAGGGCATGCTCGAACCCGACGATCCCATCCTGTGCGCCGTCTGGGGGCGAGCGGCGCAGGCGCGCTCGATCGTCGGCGACCTCGCCGGCGCGCGCGAGCTGCTCGAGAAGACGGTCGAGCTGGCGGAGCGCGTGCTCGAGCCGAGTGACGCCAACCTCGGCGGCGCCAGGTTGAGCCTGGGGACGACCTACGCCCAGCTCGGCGAGCAAGAGCGTGCACTCGATCTGCTCGAACGTGCGCGCGAGGAGAGCAGCCCCCACTTCCCGGCGGAGCACGCCCTCATGATCGCCATCCGAGCCAACTCGGGGCGCATGCACATGGAGCTCGGGCGCTACGAGAAGGCGCGCGACATGGACGAGGAGCTGCTCGCCCTGCTCGAGCGCATCACGTCGGAAGGAGATCCGCGTCTCGCGGCCGTGCGCAACAACCTGGCGCTGACGCTCCAGCGGCTGGGCGAGACGGAGCGACCCCGAGAGCTCCTCGAGCAGGTGCTCGCCTACCGCGAACGCACGCTGCCGGAGGACCACCGCCACGTGGCGGGCACGCGGATCAACCTCGCGATCGTGTACATGAACCAGGGCGACGTCGAGGAATCCCGCGGCCTGCTCGAGCTCGCCGTCGCCTCCCTGGAACAAAGCCTGCCCCCGGACCACCCGGAGCTCTCGACCGCGCGCTCCCAGCTCGGAAACGCACTCCGCCAGCTGGGGCACCTCGAGCGCGCCCGCGAAGTCATCGAACGTTCGATCGACGCCCTCGAGCGCACGCGCTCCCACGACGACATGCACCTCGCCGAGGCGCGTGGGGCGCTGGCCTCGCTCCTGCTCGTACGCCACGACTACGCCGGTGCACGCGCCCTGCTCGAGCCGATCCAGCTCCTCTACGAGCGCACTCGGCCCGGTACCGACGACAGCCACCGCATCCGCAGCAACCTCGCCGTCGCGCGCGCCGGGACCGGCGACTACGCGGGCGCGCGCGCGCTCCTGGAACGCGTCGTGGCCGCGCGCGAGCGAAGCCTCGAGCCCGGGCACCGCGACCTCGTGACCGCGCGCACCCACCTGGCGTCGCTGCTCTTCCTGACCGGCGACCACGACGCGGCCCTCGAGCTGCAGCGAGCCGCGCTGGAAGACCTGAGGGGCGCGGGACGTCCGCCCGAGGATCCCCAGGTCCTGCTCGTTCGCCAGAACCTCGGCGTGTCGCTTCGAGACGCCGGCGACCTCGCGGGCGCGGCCGCAACGCTCGAAGACGTGCTCGCCACACGCCTCCGTCTGCTCGGCGACGATCACCCGCAGGTGGCGCTGACGACCAGCTCGCTCGCCAACACGCGCCTCGCCCTCGGCGACCTCGAGCGTGCGCGCGAGCTCTTCGAGCGCGCACTCGCCGCCCGACTCCGCCTGATGCCCGCGGGTCACCCCTTCGTCGACCGGACGCGCAGCCGGCTCGTCTGGACCCTGCTCGGCCTGCAGGACGACGAGGCCTTGGCCGAGCACGCGCAGCCGCTCGTCGACGGCGCCCGCAAACGCCTGAACGAAGCGCTCGTGCTCGCGCCGCGCGAGGCCCGCGAGGTCGCGCGCGACGAGTCCGCGCGCATCGAGGACGTGATGCATATCGCGGCGCGGAGCGGGGCGGACCCGGCGCTCGCGCGGGATGCCTTCGAGCTGATCGAGACCCAGCGCCACGTCTCCACCGCCGCACTCGCACGCACGAACGTCGAAGGCGTCGTGCTCGCCGATCTGCGCGACGAGGCCCTGCGCCTGCGCACCGAGCTGAACGAGGCGGTTGCGGGCGCAGCGGAGACGGTCGACGCCGTCTCGATCAGCGCGCTGGTGTTCGAACGCGACCGCGTCGAGGCGGAGATCCGCCGCTCGCTGCTCGCCGGAACGGGACAGGTCGCCGAGGTCGACCTCGATGCACTCGCCGGCACGCTCGAGCCCGGCGATGTCGCCGTGGGCTATCGCCGCTACTTCCGGATCACCGTCGATCCGAGGACGCCCCACGTGCAGTCGGGCGAGGACGCCTACCTGGCCCACGTCGTCCGCGCCGACGGCAGTCTGACGCGCATCGAGCTCGGCCCCGCCGAGACGATCGACGCGCGTATCGGCGCGTGGCGCGAGGCGATCGGAGAGCCGTTCGGCCCCGCGCGCGGGATCGCCGGCGCTGTGCCGGCCTCGGCCGATTCAGAGGCCGCGGAAGAGGCGGGTCGTGAGCTTCGCGCCGCACTGCTCGATCCGGTGCTCGCCGTCCTCCGGGAGGCGGAGCTCGAGACGCTCGCGCTGTGTCTCGACGATGCGCTCTTCCTGCTGCCCTTCGACGCGCTCCCGATGGAGGACGGATCGGTCGGCGACCGCTACCGCCTGCGGCTCGACGTCTCCTTCGCCCGTCGCCTCGCGCCGCACGCGGCGCTCGACACGGACCCCGTGCTCGTCGCCCTCGGCGGAGTGCGCTTCGACACGGCCGACGATCCGGGCGCCGTCGCCGACCGCGCCCACGCCTTCGCGCCGCTGCCCGGGACCGAGCGCGAGGTCCGGGACCTGGCCGCGCTCTTCCGGGAGACCTTCGACCGCGACGCGAGCCTGCTCACCGCGGACGGCGCGACCAAGTCCGCGCTCCACGCCGCGGCTCCCCGCGCGCGCTACCTCCACCTCGCCACGCACGGCTACTTCGCGGACGTCCCGCCCGCCCCCCGTGTCACCGGGCTCCGGGGCGCTCCACCGAGCACGCCGTACGCGGCCGCGGGTGCTCGAAGCCTCGCTCCGATGACGCTCTGCGGTCTCGCCCTCGCCGGCGCGAACGACGCCACGGCGTCCCTGGGTCGCGCGCCGGGCATCCTGACCGCCGAGGAGCTGGCCGGTCTCGATCTCGCGCGCTGCGAGCTCGCCGTGCTCTCCGCCTGCGAGACGAACGTCGGCATTCGCAGCGCCGGCCAGGGCGTGCAGTCCCTGCAGGCCGCCGTCCACGCCGCCGGTGCGCGCGCGGCGATCACCTCGCTCTGGAAGGTCGACGACGCGATGACGCGCCGCGTGATGGAGCTCTTCTATACCTATCTATGGGTGGAGGAGCTCTCCACGGCCGAGGCGCTGTGGAGGGCGAAGCAGGGTCTGCGCGCGGAGGGCGCCGCCGTGCGCGACTGGGCCGCCTGGGTGCTCAGCGGCGATCCGCGCTAGCGGTACGGAACGGGCGTCCATGGGGAGCACGCGTGCGGGCTCGCCGATTCCGCCCCTTTGCTCCCGGACCGATCGGGGAGGAGCGCCGCGCCCCTTGGGGCCGCTTGCACCCACGAGGTCGACGCTCCCCCCTAATATGGACCCGATGAGGCTCACCCCCAAGCGCTCGCCACACACGTGGTCCTCTCCCCGGCGAACGTGCCGGTGCTCGAGAACGTCGCCAACCCGGGGGGCGCTGATGCGCTTGCACCTCGTCGTCCTCGTCGCGTCGGTTCTCGTGGGGGCGGGTCGAGCACAGTCGGTGCGGCCCGACGTCTCGCTGCTCGATTCCGAGGAGATCGCGCGCGCGCAAACCGAGGCCCGAGCGGGGCTCGCGCGCGCGGAGCGAGCGCAGGACGAGGGCGACGCAGAGACCGCACGGGCGGAGACGGGCGGGGTCCTGGAGCTGCTGGCGCCGCTTCCGATCGGGGAGGGTCACGACGCGACGGTCGAGATCCTCTGGAGGATCGGTTCCGTGGCTTACTTGATCGGCGACAGCGCGATGGCGCGCGACGCGTGGAGCCGCGTGGTCCGACATCGCGAGCAGACGCTCCCCGCCGACGATCAGGACCTCTTCCGCGCCCGGCTGAACCTGGGCGGCATGCTCGTCGAGACCGGCGAAGCCGCGAACGCTCGCACGCTCCTCGAGATCGCGCTCGCCGACGCCGCAGATACCCTGCCGCCGGACCATCGTGAGGTGCTCTTCGCCCGCGACAACCTCGCCACGGCGATGGCGGCCCTGGGCGAGCTCGCGGAAGCACGCGCACTCCAGGAGATGGTGATCGCGACCTACGAGCGAACGCTCTCCCCCGACGACCCCGACCTCCTCTTCGCCCGCCGGAACCTCTGCGTCACGCTGCGGAGGATCGGCGACCTCGAGGGCCGGCGCGCCGTCGAGGAGGCCCTGCTCGCGACCTACGAGCGGACGCGCCCGGCGGACCATCGCGACGTGCAGCGCGCGCGCGAGGACCTCGCCTACACGCTGTACGAACTGCGCGACTACGCGGGTGCGCGCGCGCTGGAGGAGGCCGCACTCGCGAGTTACGAGCGGACTCTCGGCGCCGATGCAGATCCGGCGCTCGCACTCCGGGAGAACCACGCGTTCACCCTGGTCGAGCTCGGGGACCTGGAGGGCGCGCGCGCGCTTCAGGAGGCGCTGCTCACGGAGCGCGAACGGGTGCTGCCGCCGAACCACCCCGACCTGCTGGTCATCCGTGGGGACCTGGCCCTCACCCTGATAAAGATGGGCGAGCTCGCGGAAGCAGTCGCGCTCCAGCAGTCCGTGCTCGCCGCGCGTGAAGGGACCCTGCCCGAGGACGATCCGGATCTGCTCGACGCGCGCCAGAAGCTCGGCGACACGCTGACGGGAATGGGCGAGGTGGCGACCGCGCGCGCGCTGCTCGAGTCGGTGGTCCTGGCCCGCGAGCGCACGCTGCATCCGGACCACCCGGACCTCCTGGATGCGCGCCGTGATCTCGCCAATACGCTCAAGGAGCTGAACGACCTCGAGGGAGCGCGCGCGCTGTACGAGTCGGTCGCCGAAGCCTACGAGCAAACGCTGCCGCCCGACGCCCGAAGCCTGATGGTGGTCCGGCTCAACCTGGCCACGGTTCTGAAAATGCAGGGCGACCTGTGGGGAGCGCGCGCGCTGGAGGAGACGGTGCTCGAGGCCTTCGAGCGGACGCTGGCGGAGGACGACCCCGTCCTGGCGTCGGCCAGGCTGAAGTTCGCCGGCACGATCAGCGAGACGGGCGACAAGGCCGGCGCCCGAGCGCTCCTGGAGTCCGTGGTCGCGTCGCGCGAGCGGACACTGCCGGCGGACCATCCAGACATCCTCAGTGCTCGGATGAAGCTCGCCACGACCCTGTCCGTTCTGGGCGAGGAAAGCGCGCGCGCGATGGCGGAGTCGGTGCTCGCGACACGCGAGCGGTTGCTCCCCCCGGAGCACCCGGACGTGGTCGATACGCGGTCGAACCTGGCCTTCGTGCTCTTCAACATGGGCGAGATGGAGGCGGCTCGGGCTCACTACGCGGCCGTGTTCGCGGTCCAGGAGCGAACGCTGCCCGAGGGCAACACCAAGCGGCTCCTCTCCCGAATGAACCTCGCCATCACAACGCGCGCGGTCGGCGACAACGTGGGCGCGAGCGCTCACTTCGCGGCCGTGCTCGCCGGGTTCGAGGACACGCTCCCGCGCGATGACCTCGACCTGACATCGGTCCGGATCAACCTCGGCGCGTCGCTCGCCGAGCTGGGGGATCCGGCGGGCGCCGGCGTGCAGGGGATCGAGCTCGCGCGCGGCGTGCTGATGCGACTCGAGCGAGCGTGGTGGCTCTCCCCGCGCGAGGCGCGCGCCCTCGCGGGAGACGAGGCACCGAGACACTCCGCGGCCCGCAACCTGACCGAGTTCGTCGCGCGCGACGTCGCGGCGCCGCTCCGCTTCGAGCTGGCCGAGACCTTGCGCGCGACGTCGGTCGCGCCGCGGGGGAGGACCGCGGAGGACGACCCGCGGCTCGACGAGCTCGCGGGACTCCGCACTCGCCTGAACGACCTGGTCGGCGGCGGGCCGGCCGAGGGCGAGTCGACCGAGGCGTTCGCCGAGGAGATAGGCCACCTGACCCTGGAGCGCGACCGGCTCGAACGCGAGCTGCGCCGCGAGCTGGGCTCCGCGCAGGTCGGGGTGGGCCCGATTCGCGCCTCCGACGTGGCGCGCACGCTCGGCCCGGACGCGGCGGCCGTCGGCTTCCTTCGCATCGAGAAGTGGGCGCTCGATCCACAGTCGTCGAGTACACGCTCGGCCGGCGACGTGCTGGCGGCTCACGTCCTCTCGTCCGACGGCTCGCTCACGGAGCTCGAGCTGGGCGCGGCCGAGGAGCTGGCGGAGCTGGCGCGTGAGTGGCGGACCGCGCTCGGGAAGCCGATCGAGCGCGGATTCGTGCCGGAGGAGAATGAGATCGACGGGGAGCGGGTGGCGGGCGACACGCTGCGCGCGCGTGTCCTCGATCCGATCCTCGCGGCGCTCGGTGACGAGACGACCTTGCACGTGTGCCTCGACGACTTCCTGCACCTGGTCCCGCTCGGCGCGTTGCCGCACGGAGACCACGATGGCAACGACCCGCGCGTCTATGACCGCTACGAGGTCGTGAACGAGGTGTCGTTCGCGCGGCTCCTGAGCAAGCGCGAGCGCCTCGAGGTCGAGCCGGGGCTGCTCGCGATGGGCGGAGTGACGTTCGACGCGGAGCTCGACAGTCCCCTCGTCCAGGCTTCCGCGGACCGCGGCGATCGCAGCGCGCGTCCCGACACGTTTGCACCGCTGCTCCAGACGCGCTTCGAGGCCGAGACCGTGTGGGCGCTGTTCGAGGAGGAGGTGAGCGAGGACGCCGAGGCGGTGCTGCTCACCAAGAAGAAGGCGACCAAGGCCGCCTTTCACGAACACGCGCCGGGTAAGCAGTACCTCCACATCGCGACGCACGGCTGGTTCGCGCCCGAGACGATCCCGTCGACGCTCGACGCGTCGCGGAGCGCGGGTGAGCCGAGCTCGCGCATGGATGCGACCGAGGCCGTGACGGGCCTCGCGCCGATGACCCTGTGCGGGCTCGCGTTCGCCGGCGCGAACCGCCGCCGCGACGCGTTCGGCCGCGTCCCGGGCATCTTGACCGCCGAGGAGCTGGCGGGGGTCGACCTCGGGGCCTGCGAGCTGGCCGTCTTGAGCGCTTGCGAGACGAACGTGGGTCTGCGCCGCGCGGGCCAGGGGGTGCAGTCCCTGCAGGCCGCGCTGCACGCCGCCGGCGCGCGCTCCGCGATCACCTCGCTGTGGAAGGTGGACGACGCCGCGACGCGCCGCTTGATGGAGCGCTTCTACACCTATCTATGGGGAGAGGAGCTCTCCAAGTCCGAAGCGCTCGCTCGCGCGCAGCGGGACTTGCGCGCCGACGGTGCCCCGGTGCGCGACTGGGCCGGCTGGGTGCTGTCGGGCGATCCGCGGTGAAGGTACGGACCGGGCACATAGGTAACAGATTTGACCGGGCACATGGGTGACACCTCGATGGGCCGGCGGAGGAACCGCCGATGCCTTGGAAGGAGACCGATGTGCTGGAAGAGAGACTCAGATTCATCGCGGCGTGGCAGA
>JAJDET010000169.1 GCA_029259655.1 Planctomycetota bacterium | reverse complement strand
GGTGGCCGAGCACCCTCCGCACCTGGCGTCGGCCCTGATCAGCCGGATCAAGATCATGGGCAGCATGGACATCGCCGAGAAGCGCAGACCGCAGGACGGCCGGATCGAGCTCGAGATCGACGGCCGCTCGATCGACGTTCGCGCGTCGATCCTGCCCGGGAATCACGGCGAGTCCGTCGTGCTGCGTCTCCTCGACCGGTCGGCGACCGCGCTCGATCTCGGCGAGCTGGGCCTCGACGACTCCGACCGCGAGTGGCTCTCGCGGATGATTCGACGGCCCAACGGGATCGTGCTCGTCACCGGCCCGACGGGTTCGGGCAAGACCACGACCCTCTATGCCGCGCTCGCGGAGCTGAATCGTCCGGACGTCAAGATCATCACCGCGGAGGATCCGGTCGAGTACCACATCGCGGGCATCAACCAGGTTCAGGTCCACACGCGCGTCGGACTCACGTTCGCCCGGATCCTGCGCTCCATGCTGCGCTGCGCACCGAACGTGATCCTGGTGGGGGAGATCCGCGACCTCGAGACGGCCGAGGTCGCGATCCAGGCCTCGCTCACCGGGCACATGGTGTTCTCGACCCTGCACACGAACGACGCCACGAGCGCGCTCGCTCGTCTCGCTGACATGGGCGCGAAGCCCTTCCTCGTGTCCACGTCCATCCAGGGCGTCGTCGCCCAGCGGCTCGCGCGCAAGCTCTGCACTTCCTGCCGCGAGCCCTACGAGCCGCTCCCCGCCGAGCTCGCTCGTCTCTCCCTGTCGCCCGAGACGGTCGGCTCACGCCCCTTCCACAAGCCGCGCGGCTGTTCCGAGTGCGAGGGAACCGGCTACCGCGGTCGCTTCGGGCTCTTCGAGCTGCTCGAGCTGGACGCCGGCCTGCGCGAGCTGGTGTTCCGCGGCGAGAGCCTGCAGGCGGTGCGGCGGACGGCGCTCGCGGCGGGGCTCCTGCGCCCGCTCCTCGTCGACGGGGCGCGCAAGGTCCTCGCCGGTCGGACGAGTGTCGCCGAGGTCTTGCGCGTCGCGCGCGCCGATTCCCACGAGGTGGCTTCGTGACCAAGAACGATGATCTCCTGTCCCGACTCCTGGCGCTGGCGATCGAACGCGAGGCCTCCGACTTGCACCTGAATCCCGGGCGGCCTCCGCTCTTGCGCATCGGTGGCGAGCTCGTGGAGCTCGATCTGCCCGTGCTCGACGAGGCGGCGTCCGGAGAGCTCTGTCGGTCGCTGTGCTCCGAGGCGCAGTGGGAGGAGGTCGGCAGCGTAGGGACGAGCGACTTCGGGCTCCCGCACGAGACCGGGAACCGCTTCCGCGTGAGTGTCCTGCGGCAGCGCGGTCGCTACGCCGCTGTCTTGCGGCTGATCCCCACCCGACTGCTCTCGCTCGACGAGATCGGCGTGCCCGACTCCGTGCGCGGACTGCTCGACCGACCGCGCGGTCTGGTGCTCGTCACGGGGCCCACGGGCTCGGGCAAGACGACCACGCTCGCCGCGATGGTGGACTGGATCAACGCGAACCTCGACCGGCACATCGTGACCGTCGAGGACCCGATCGAGTACTACCACGAGCACCGGCGCGGCGTCGTGACTCAGCGCGAGGTCGGCTCCGACGTTCCGGACTTCCCCGAGGCGATTCGCCGGGCGCTTCGCCAGGACCCGGACGTGATGATGCTCGGGGAGATGCGCGACCTGGAGACGATCGCCGTCGCGATCACGGCGGCCGAGACCGGGCACCTGGTGTTCGGCACGCTCCA
The DNA here is from genome assembly GCA_029259655.1 of Planctomycetota bacterium. GTDB lineage: Bacteria > Planctomycetota > UBA1135 > UBA1135 > OFTM220. The sequence continues at coordinate 9,384 of JAJDET010000169.1, read as the reverse complement.
CACGACGGGCAGCGCGCGGACCGTCGATCGGATCATCGACGCCTTTCCCGCCGGTCAGCAGGCCCAGATCCGCGTCCAGCTCTCGGTGTCGATCCTGGCCGTCGTCTCCCAGGTGCTCCTGCCGCGCGCCTCGGGCGAGGGGCGGGTCGCGGCGTTCGAGGTGATGCTCATGACGCCCGCGATCGCGAACCTGATCCGCAAGAACGAGACGAACAAGATCGCCTCCTCGATCCAGACCTCACGGCGGCTCGGGATGATCGGGCTCGACGACCAGCTCTTCGATCTGGTGAAGAAGGGCGTCGTGACCCGCGAGATCGCGATCGGTTCGGCGGTCGACCCGCGCGAGCTGGAGGCGCGTCTCTGACATGGTCCGACGCGCGGTCCCCAAGCGGCTCCTGGGTCAGCTCCTCAAGGCACGCGGCGTCTTGGACGAGGCCCAGATCCAGGAGGTCCTGGCCCATCAGCGGCGGGAGGGCGGACTCTTCGGCGAGATCCTGGTGCAGCTCTCCCACGCGAGTCCGGGAGAGGTCGCGGCCGCGCTCGCCGAGCAGGCCGGCCTGGAGAGCGTGGACCTCGACGGCGTCACGCCCTCCCCGGAGGCGCTCGAGCTGGTCGACGCCGAGACCGCGCGCGCCTTCGGCCTGCTCCCGCTCGCCCTGCGCGGTGAGGCGCTGGTCGTGGCGCTCTCCGATCCGCTCAACACGCCCGTCCTCGAGGACCTCGCGTTCACGACGGGTGTCGAGGTGAAGGGCGTCGTCGCGGACGCCGCGCGCGTTCGGGCGCTGGTAGAGCAGTGCTACGGGAAGGCCGGAACCTTCCAGGATGCGATCGACGCGGCGCGGAGATCGAGCGTCGACGACGGCGACGCGCAGTCGGCCGCGCAGAGCGCGCCCGTCGTCCGGCTCCTGAACTCCATCTTGCACCGGGCCATCCGCGACCGCGCGAGCGACGTGCACTTCGAGGTCTTCCCCGGAGAGCTGCGCGTGCGCTACCGCGTCGACGGTTCGCTGTACGAGATCGAGGCGCCGCCCGCGCACCTGGGCGCCCCGCTCGTCGCCCGGATCAAGGTCATGAGCGACCTGGACATCGCCGAGACCAAGCTGCCCCAGGACGGACGCATCGAGCTCGCGATCGACGGGCGCCCCGTGGACCTGCGCGTCGCGACCCTGCCGACGGTCTCCGGAGAGAGCGCGGTGTTGCGCGTGCTGGACAAGAGCTCGGTCAGCCTCGACCTCGCGGCGCTCGGCGCGGGCGAGGAGGAGCAGGCCCTCCTGGCGCGGCTCTCGACGCTGCCGCACGGGATCGTCTTGCTCACGGGACCGACGGGGTCGGGCAAGACGACGACGCTCTACTCGATGCTCGCGCGGATCAACGATCCCGAGGTGAAGATCGTGACGGTCGAGGATCCCGTCGAGTACGACATCGACGGCGTGGTCCAGGTGCCGATCCAGAGCGACATCGGTGTCGACTACGCGAGAGTCTTGCGCTCCGTCCTGCGCCATGACCCCGACAAGATCATGGTGGGGGAGATCCGGGACGAGGACACGGCCGAGATCGCCGTCGAGGCCAGCCTGACCGGACACCTCGTGCTCTCCACCGTGCACACGAACGACGCACCGAGCGCGGTCGCGCGGTTGCTCGACCTCTCACTCGACCCCTACCTCGTCGCCGCGACCCTCGAAGCGGTCGTCGCGCAGCGCCTCGTGCGCCGGATCTGCCGGGACTGCCGCGCCGAGTTCGAGCCGGACGACGACCTCGTCAACGGGCTCGGAGAGGACGCCGAGCTCGTCCGCGGAAGGCGGCTCTCGTTCGGTCGCGGCTGTGACCTCTGCTATCACACGGGGTACCGGGGACGGACGGCCTTGTTCGAGATCATGGAGGTCGACGACTCGATCCGCACGGCGATCCTCGAGGGGGCCTCCACGGACGAGCTCCGGAGGCTCGCGCGCGCAGCCGGCATGACCGGACTCTCCCGAAGCGGCCTGCGCGCCGTGCTCGAGGGAATCACGACCGTGGAAGAAGTCCTGCACGAGACGATAGGGCACTAGCCCGGACTATTCATGACCACGCGGACCGAACCCAACGAACGGCCGGCTTCGCCGGCCTTTCGGCCCCTGCCGGCACCTTGCACGCACCGGCGTCCTCGACGACCCGTCGAGGTCGCCTGCGGGGCCGGCACGCGCAAGGTACCGGCAGGAACCGAATCGAGGCGTTCTGCCTCGCGGCTCATGAATAGTCCGGGCTAGTGTCCTGTTCCCGAAGTTCGTTTGCACAGGTCGCACCACGGGTGGTTCCTGGCAAGGCGCGACGACGAGGCGTATTCGTGGATACTCGGAGGAGGAGCAACGCAGCCAGGGGCCGCCAGGGGCGCTAGATGTGCAAACGAACTTCGGGAACAGGACACTAGACGTGGCGAAACGCGTTCAGCGCAAGGTGGCCCCGCAGCGAGCGGTTCCCTCCGAGACCCCCGGGTCCGCCCGGCCTTCGTCGCGAGCGAAGGCCGGGGGCCGCTCGCGTGGCCCGCGCGTCGCAGCGCAGGTCGTGACCGATTTCACCGTCCAGCTCGCGACCCTGGTGGGCGCGGGCATTCCGATCGTGCGGGCGCTCACGATCCTCCGCGGGCAGGCTCGCGCCGGTCCGTTCAAGCGCGTGCTCACGGAGCTCGTCGACGACGTCGCCGCGGGCAGTCCGCTCTCCGAGGCGATGGGCAAGCACGAGCGTGTCTTCGACCGCCTGTACGCGGCGATGGTGCACGCCGGCGAGGCGGGCGGGGTGCTGGACCCCGTCCTGCGCCGGCTCGCGACCTTCCGCGAGAAGGCCGGAGAGGTGCGCTCCAAGATCGTCGGCGCGATGGTCTATCCCGCGATCGTGCTCCTGGTCGCCACCGTCGTCGTGTCCATCGTGGTCGTCTGGGTCATCCCGCGGTTCCGGGAGATCTTCGACTCCTTCGGCGTCGGAGTCCCGCGCACGACCCAGATCCTGCTCGACGTGAGCGACGCCGTGGTGACCTACTGGTACCTGTTCTTCGGGCTGCCTGTCGTCCTCCTGTTCCTGCACGCAGTACTCCTGGAGCGGAGCACGGGGTACCGTTATCGAGTGCACGCGCTGCTCCTGGCCCTACCCGTCTTCGGAGACGTCCTGCAGCAGGGTTTCGTGGCCGGGTTCGCGCGCACCTTCGGGACGCTGATCGAGGCGGGCGTGGCACACCTCGACGCGCTGGCGATCGTCCGCGATTCGAGCCCGAGCGACGTCTTCGCAAGAGCGGTCGAGGACGTGCGGCGAACCGTGCGGGAGGGGGAGACGATCGCCGTCCCGCTGGCGGACTCCGGGGTCTTCGACGACCTGGTGGTCAACATGGTCGACGTGGGGGAGGAGACCGGCGAGCTCGACGCCATGCTGCTGCGCGTGGCGGACGCCTACGAGGGGCAGGTGGACCGCAAGATCGATACCCTGTTCAAGATGCTGGAACCGGCTCTGCTCGTCGCCATGGCCATTGTCGTCGGGTTCATCGTGGTCGCCCTCTTCATGCCCCTCATGAGCATCATGAACGAGCTCCAGTCGGCGGCCTGAGCCGTGAGACTCTCGCTCCGCGCGCGCGTGCTCCTGCTCGTTGCGCTGTTCAATGCGCTCGCCTTCGCCACCGCTGCACCGTTCCTCTACCAGCGTCTGGACGAGGCCAACGAGCGGTCCGCGGGCAAGGAGATCGGGACGCTCCTGCGCGCGACGATCCGGCCCAAGGGAGACCTCAACGTGGCGCGCATCCTGCAGTGGATGTCGTGGCCGATCGTCGAGGACGCGATCGTGGTCGACTCGAACGTGCGGCGACTCGACGACGGGCGCCTCCGCCCCGAGGGCGTCGTCCTGAACCCGGTCGGGAGTGCCCATCGTCCGGCCGACTTCGCGCACGAGAAAGTGCTCGCGGCGGCGGTCCGTGCCATGGAGACCGGGCTCCCCGTGACCGGGGTCCTCGGCGGACGTGCGGTCCCGATCGAGGGGCCGCGCGGAGTCTGGGGTGCCTGCTGGGTGCGGACGGCGGCGCCCCTCGACCTGCGCCCACTGTTCGCGGAGCTCCTGCCCTGGTTCCTGTTCTCGACCCTGCTCCTGACGGGTGTCACGTTCTTCGCGTTGCGAGAGCTCGTGCTGGAACCCGTGCTCGTGCTGGCCGAGGGCGCGCGGCGCGTCCGGAGCGGTGACCTGGACACACGCGTCCCCGAGCCCGACCGGAAGGACGAGATCGCCGACCTGATGCGCGGCTTCAACGCGATGACGGAGACGGTGCGCGGGTTCAACGATCGCATGACGGAGGAGGTCGAGCGCGCGACCGACGAGGCACAGCGCGCCCAGGCGGCCGCCATGACGCAGCGTCGGCTCGCTGCGATGGGCGAGCTCGCGGCGGGGATCGCGCACGAGATCAACAACCCGCTCGGCGGGCTCGTCAACGCGGTCGACACGCTCGAGCGCGACGACCTCACACCGGACAAGAGGCGCCAGTACCTCGCGCTCCTCGCAGGGGGCCTGGCCCGCATCCAGAGCACCGTCGGGCGGCTCCTCCGCTTCACACCGCGCGAGACGACGATGGCCCCCGTGGCGCTCCACGAGGTCGCGCTCGACGCGCTCTCGCTCGTCCGCCACCGCGCGACCAAGGAGGAGGTCCTGATCCGGCTCCACCTCCCGGGTTGCCCGCCCCTCGACGCGGACGACAAGGCTCTGCTCGAGGACGTGCAGCTCGCCTCCGTCATGGGGGCGCGCAACGAGCTCGGCCAGGCGATCCTCAACCTGCTGGTGAACGCGCTCGATGCCCACGAGACGTGCGAGGCAGCCGAGCGGTCCCCGGCGCCGCGCGTCGACGTGCGACTCGCCGAGACCGAGGGCGGGATCGAGCTGATCGTGGAGGACGACGGCCCCGGCGTATCGCCCGAGAAGCTCCTGCACGTGTCGGACCTCTTCTTCACGACGAAGGACGTCGGCAAGGGAACCGGGTTGGGCCTCTCGATCGTGCACAACGTCGTTGCGAAGCACGGCGGCCGGGTCGACATCGAGAGTCGCGAGGGCGAGGGGTTCCGTGTCCGCGTGTGGATCCCGCACGTCGGGGGAGCCGCGTGAGCCTGGAACACGTCACGCCCGGCATGTGGGGGTTCCTCGCGGCGCTGATCGCGCTCTCCGGTTGTTTCAGCGCCACGGAGACCGCGCTCTTCAGCCTCCATCCCAACGAGCGTCCCTCGGCCGGGAGCGCCGCGCGGCAGCTCCTGGACAATCAGCGCGACCTGCTCGTCACCGTTCTGCTCGCGAACCTCCTGGTCAACGTCACGTTCTTCGCATTCGCCCTCCGGGTCTCCTCCGCGGCGGTCAGGTCGCCCCGCGAAGAGGTGGTCGTCGGAGTCGCTGCGCTCTTCACCGTCGTGATCTTCGGAGAGATCCTGCCGAAGACGGTCGGGCTGCGGGCGAACCTCGTCGTTGCGCGCGTGCTCGGTCCGCCGCTCCTCCTCCTCGTCCTGCTCTCCGGCCCCCTCACCCGGGCCGTCTCGTCGCTCCTGGAAGTCACCACGCGGTTCGTGAAGCGCGGCTTCCGCGAGCGACGCAAGCTCACGCCCGAGGCGCTGGCGGAGGTCCTCGAGCGCAGCGCCGAACGCGGTGTCCTGCACGCGACCGAGGCGGATTTTCTCACGGAGATCGTCGAGCTCGACGACATTCGCGTGCGCGAGATCATGACGCCGCGAGTCGACCTGCTCTTCCTGGACACGGCGAGCTCCGAGCGCGAGGAGACGGCGTCCCAGGCCCTCGACAAGCGCCTCTCGTGGCTCCCGGTCGTCGACGGCGGTCCCGACAGGGTGATCGGCCGCGTGGCCGTGCGCGACCTCATCAACCAGCCCGACCGGCCCATGAGTCAGCTCGTGATGCCGGTCAAGTTCGTACCCGAAGTGGCGAGCGCGCTCGACCTCCTGCACGGCCTGCGCGAGGCCCGTGTGGCGGAGGCGGTCGTCGTCGACGAGTGGGGCGGAACGGCCGGAGTCGTGACGATCGAGGACATCTTCGAGGAGATCGTCGGTGAGCTGCGCGAGGAGGAGGAGCTCATCGAGCCGCCTGCAATCCCCCTCGGGGAGGGACGGTTCCGGGTGAGCGGGGGCCTCTCGATTCGCGACTGGAACGAGCAGTTCGGAGAGCGCGTCGTGCCGAACGAGTTCGAGACGGTCGGCGGGTTCGTCACCGCGCTCCTCGGTCGCATTCCCCGGCACGGCGACGCCGTGACCTACGGGCAGCTCGCCATGGAGGTCCACGAAGTTCGCGGGCGCCGCGTACTGTCGGTGGACATGCACCTCGTGTCGGGAGAGGGGGCGCAAGCGTGACGACCCTGTTCCTGTTCCTGCTCCTCGTGTTCCTGTCCGCGGTCTTCTCCGGTTGCGAGACCGGTCTCTACCGGCTGTCACCGCTCCGCGTGGAGGGGGACGCCGCGCACAACCGCTCGGCGCGCGTCATCCGGTGGCTACTGCGCGACGAGTACTCGCTCCTGATCACGATCCTGGTCGGGAACAACCTGATGATCGAGCTCTTGACCCACGTGTCCGAGGGGGCCGTGTCGGACTCCTCGTTCGTTCCCGAGGGCTGGGTCGAGATCTCCGTAGCGCTCCTCCTGACGCCCATCGTCTTCTTCTTCGCGGAGCTCCTGCCCAAGGAGCTCTTCCGCCAGCGGCCGCACCTGCTCGTGGGAACCTTCGCCCCGCTCATCGCCGGTGCGAAGATCGTGCTGCTTCCGGTCTCGATCCCGCTGGGTGTGCTCTCGAATCTCGCGACTCGACTGATGCGGGTGGAGAGCGGGAGCCTGTCGCGGGCCATGGGCCGCGAGGCCGTCGTGGCGATCTTCGCCGAGGGTACGCACCGGGGGAGTCTCGAGCTCCACGCGGAGCGGCTGGCGACCAACGTGCTCGCCCTGCGGGGAATCACGCTCGAGACGGAGATGGTCCCGTGGAACCAGGTCGAGGTCCTGGATGCGGGCGCTCCCGACGAGGAGCTCCGGCGTCTGGCCACCCGGTCGCGCTTCAGTCGACTGCCGGTCGTCGACCGGGGGAGGGTGATCGGCTACGTCCACCAGCTGGACGTCCTGCGCGCCGGGTCCGGGGCCCAAGTCCTCGAGAGCCTGCGAGGTCTCCTGGACCTCCAGCCCGATCTCTCGGTCGACAAGGCCCTGCAGCGACTCCGGCGCGCGGGCCAGCGCGCCGTTCTCGTCGGCACCCCGGACCAGCCACGAGGTCTCGTGACGCTCAAGGACCTGGTCGAGACCATCTCCGGCGACCTGGCCGGCTGGTGATTCCGGCATTCACGCGGCAATGGTCGCAACCCCGAGGCGTGGCTAGGATAGGCCCCCCTCGGTCCGCCCGAACGGCGGTCCAGAAGTCCATGTCCGCCACCAGGATGAACGGCCTCGTGTGGATCCTCGCAGCGGTCCTCGCGGTCACGGCCCTGGGTTGGGCCGTCGAGCCCCGCCAGGACGAGGAGAGGCCGTTCGTGCCGACGCCGTCCTTCGCCACTGCCGATTCGAACCATCGCATGATCGCCGTCACCGGCATCGACGTGACGGGGACCTCGGTCCTGTACGTGATCGACACCGTCGAGAAGCGACTCTCGGTCTATCAGGCGGACGGCGGTAGCAAGAGCACCTCCGGCATTCGCTGGGTCGGTGCCCGCAACATCGGCCTGGACTTCGAGGTGGACGGCTGGAACGACCGCTCAGAGGTCAGTTACAAGGAGCTTCGCGACCGGTTCGATGCGCTCCCCTCGGACGAGTGAGCCGAGCTCCATTCCTCATCCCGAAGAACGATCCCCCGAAGGAAGAGACCCGTGGCAAACGAACAGTTCTTCAGCTTCGACGAAGCCCTCGACGAACTCCGCCTGAAAGAGGAGGAGCTCAAGCGCCTCGTCTCGGAGGGCGAGATCCGTGCCTTCCGCGAGGGTGAGACCATGAAGCTCCGCAGCGCCGACGTCGTGGCGCTTCGGGACGAGCTCTCCGGAGGCGAGGTCGTCGACCTGGGAGACGTGAGCGAGGACCTCGTGTTCGAGGACGACGGCGAGGCCGCCCCCGCCGGCATGGCGACAGAGGAGATCTCCGAGGCCGACACGCTGCTCGAGGACGACGTCGAGGACGTCGGCGAGATCGACCTGGGTGCCATCGACGATGTCGACGACCCCGCGCCGGCGTCGCAGGAGCGCGTCCGCCGCTCCCAGACCGCGCTGGCGCCCGCCGCCGAGGGCGAAGGCGAGGAGATGTGGGTGCGAGGGCTCTTGATCGTCACGACGGTGGTCCTGGTGCTCTGCCTGCCGGTGTGCCTCGCCGCGACGAGCGGGGATCTGACGGGGATCGCGAAGGGGATCGCGGGGATCTTCGCGTCGGTGGAGTAGGGCTTCGGGGTCGGGCACGGGGGAGGGCGCTTGAATAGCGCCCTCCGGAGCGATATCTCCAAGGGCAGTTCGGACGACAGGCGCGATCGCACCCAGGAAGGACTCGTTCCATGGCGCAGATGGGAAGCGGGCTTCGGCCCACGGCTTGGATACACACGGGGCTTCTGGCCCTCTCGCTCGCCCTGGCAGCCTCCTGCGTGAGCCAGGAGCGCTACAAGGAGGCGCTGGACACCGGCAAGCTGTACCAGCGCATGGCGCACGACCTCGAGCAGTACCAGGACGTGCTCGAGGCCGAGGTCGAGTCGCTGCGCGCCCAGCTGGCTCTGGGCGGCGACCCCAACGCCGGTGACGCTATCGAGTCCTCCTTCCAGGAGGCCATCGACGCGCGGCTCGCCGAGCTCGAGGCCCTGGAGTCGCGCATCGCGGGTATCTCCGGCGACGGCAGCGTGACCGTGGTGACCTTCGACGGCGGCTACGGCTACCGCCTCCAGAACTCCGTCCTCTTCGATTCCGCCTCGTCCGAGATCAGGCCCGGCGGTCGGGCCGTGCTGGCGGAGCTGGCGCGCGAGATCCAGTCGCGACCGTACGCCCGCATACAGGTGCGCGGCCACACGGACAGCGACCCGATCGTCCGCCCGGAGACGAAGCAGCGCTTCCCCCACGGGAACATCCAGCTCTCCACCGCCCGCGCCATCGAGGTCGCCGCCCTCCTGGTCGCGGACGGTTCCGTGGACCAGGACCGCGTCGTGGTGACCGGATTCGGGCCGAACGAGCCCGTGGCGACGAACGGCACCGCGGAGGGCAAGCAGATGAACCGTCGCGTGGAGATCTACGTCGAGGAAGAAGAGGAAACGGGCGGACGCTAGTGGGGTGACCCGAAAGCTCGGGCCAGATGTTCCGCGGGCTTGCGTTCGTGGGAAGGCGCCGCGACGACGCGTATTCGTGGATACTCGGAGGAGTGGCAACGCAGCCACGGGCGGAAGGACGCTGAAG
>JAJDET010000168.1 GCA_029259655.1 Planctomycetota bacterium | reverse complement strand
AGCTCCCTGCGATCGGGCCCGGCGTCGACATGGCAGTGCGCGCAGGTCTGGTTGCAGAGGCGCCCCACGTTGATCTGGAACACGTCGATACCCGATGCGGAGAGCGGCCGGAGCCCGGCGCGTTCGAGGTGGCGGCCGAAGTCGCCCCGGCCCTCGTCTCCCAGCTCGACGCCGTCCAGCCTCGCGAGCTGCGCCATGGGGTCGGAGAGGGGATCGCGTCTGCGCTGGAGGGTCGGCAGCACCTTCAGTCCGGCCTTGTCCATGCTCACATTCCGAGCTTGTCGGCGATCGATCGCATCTGCATGCCGTGGACGAGCGAGGCCCCGCCGCGGATGGCGGAGGCGACGTGCACGACCTCGGTGAGCTGTTCGGCGTCGTAGCCCTTCCCGAGCGCGTCCTTCGTGTAGGCGTCGATGCAGTAGGGGCACTGGACGGCGTGGGCGACGCCCAGCGCGATCAGCGACTTCTCGCGGGCCGAGAGCGCCCCGTCGGCCATGGCGCTCCCGTACCAGTCGAAGAACTTCCGACCCAGCTCGGGAGCGTGCTCGGAGATGTCTCCGAAGTGCTCGAGGTGCTCGCTGTGGTAGTAGCCCGTCATCGGTGAGAGCATCGCGGCGGGGGTCGTCCGGCGCAACCGGGGGCGCCCTACGCCGACCCGGGAGTGGACGTGACGGCCTGGGTCGCTCGAGAAACGCGAAACCGGCCCGGATCCCGGGCGTCCAGCCCGACGTGAAGACGGTCCGCGTCCAGGGCGTGTCCTTGACCGGGGCCTGTGCCGAGCCGGTCACGGTCGAGGGCCGCTTCGAGCCTCGCTCGGATGCGGAGGTCGCCCGCACCGACGTGCTCCTCTCGGGTCTGCCCGACGCGGTGATCCGCGAGAGCAAGAGCCGTCTCTTGCTCGCCCTCAAGGAGACAGGACTCACTCCACCCTCGGGTCGGTTGACCCTGAACCTCGTGCCGGCCGGGCGGCGCAAGGCGGGTGAGATGCTCGACCTCCCGATGGCGCTCGCCGCGGCGGCTGCGATCGGCTACCTCGACCCGCGCGATCTGGCCGGTGTCCTGACCGTGGGCGAGCTCGGGATCGACGGGAGCCTGCACGGAGTGCCGGGCGGCCTCGCGGCAGCACGGGTCGCATCGGAGGCCGGGCTCGAGCGCCTCGCGGCGCCTCCGGAAACGGCGGCCGAGGCGGCGCTCGACCCGGCGATCCGCGCGCACGCGTGCCGTTCGCTGGGCGAGGTCGTCGCGTGGCTCTCGGGCGCGCGCGAGATCGAGGCGCTCGTCGCGCCGCCGCACGAGGCGGCGACCGTCAGCCTGGCGCGGCTCTCCGCGGTGCGCGGACACGCGCTGGGCAAGGAGGCCCTGGCCGTGGCCGCTGCGGGAGGGCACGCGCTGCTCTTCGTCGGACCGCCCGGGATCGGGAAGAGCATGCTCGCGCGCGCGCTCTCCGACCTCCTCCCCCCGCTCGGGCCCGACGAGCGCCTGGAGATCACGCGCATTGCGAGCGCGGCCGGCCGGATCGCGCGCGGGCTCGCAACCGAGCGGCCCTTCCGCGCGCCGCACCACACGGGCAGCAACGTCGGGCTGGTCGGGGGCGGGAATCCGCCCAGCCCGGGCGAGATCACGCTGGCCCACCGCGGCGTCCTCTTCCTCGACGAGCTGACCGAGTTCAGGCGCGAGGTCCTCGAGTGCCTGCGCCAGCCGCTGGAGGATGGGCACGTCCTGATCTCACGCGCAGGTCACCAGCTCGACCTCCCCTCTCGTTTCCGGCTCGTGTGCGCGATGAATCCCTGCCCGTGCGGGTACCGCGGTCACCCGCGGCTCTCCTGCCCCTGCAGCCCGCGCGAAGTGCAGCGCTATCGGTCACGCCTCTCGGGCCCGTTCCTCGACCGCATCGACCTGCGCGTCGAGCTCGCGGTGCCGGACCTGGAGGAGCTGTACGGCGAAGCGCCCGCCGGTCGCGAGGCCGCGGAGCTCGCGGAACGCGTCTCCCGTGCGCAGGCCTGCGCGGCAGCCCGGAGCGGAAGCGTGCCGTGCCGTCTCACGGCGCCCATGCGACGCCTGCTCGAAGAGGCCTCCGCCCACCGAGACCTCTCCGCCCGCGGGCTCGAGAGCCTGCGTCGGGTTGCGCGGACGCTCGCCGACCTGGACGGGGACGAGAGAGTCGGGGTCGATCACCTGGCTCGAGCGCTGGCGCTGCGGCAGCCGGTGTGAGTCATCCGCCGGCGAGCTCGATCTCCGCCTTGCGCCGCTCCTCCTCCTCGCGCTCCCGCTTGCGGTAGTCCACCGTCGAGACGCGCAGGGCCACCGGGCCCCCCTCCTGGACGCGAAAGGCCACGAGCTCGCGCCCGAGGAACAGGTAGTCCCCGGCGAGGGTCCCGTCGGCGCGCAAGAGCTCGAGGCGACGCATCGACAGACCCGGCGCTCCAGCCAGCGGGCAACGCAGCACGCTCACCCGGAGCTCCTCGACACGACCCGACGGCGCGTCGTAGACGTCGAAGCGTCCGGTAGGGAAGGCGCCGTCGCGAACGCTCGCGACCAGGAACAGCGGCAGGAGCGCGCCGCTCTCCGGCGTCGACTCTCCGCGAACCGCTTCGGCACCGCTCCAGTCGACCTGGACCAGCCGCTTCCCGTCCTCGCTCCAGTCGACGCGCACGGTGCGACCGGATCGCTCGCGCAACTCGCGCCACACCAGACGCGGACCGCGCGGCGTGACGGACTCGACGTGGTGAACGCGCGTCCGGATCTGCCACAGCTCGAAGCGCAGCTCGGCCGAGGCCCGGCCGGCCCCCCCGTTCTCTCGCGCGCGGAACGTGGACGAGGCGATTCCGACCGGGTCGCCCTCGAAGAAGAGCGCGAAGCACTCGCGTCGCGTGTCCGCACGGTCGGGGATCTCATAGGCGACCACCGCACCGCCGTCGAGCGGCGCCGGGTGCTGCCCGTCGCCCCCCACGAACGCGAGAGTGCCGAGAGCCAGGACGTGGAGGTGTAGCTGCACCCTCGGGCTATCGAGCGATACGGCCCCGACCTTGAGCGGGCCCGATCAGGGCAGAGCCCGGTCCAGGGCTCGCAAGCCCATCACGCAGCCCGCCCCCACCAGGATCAGCGCCAGGAGCACCGGCGGGTAGGGGCGGCCTCCCAGACGGTCTCGCAGATCGATCCAGGCCACGTGCTCGAAGCCCCGGTCCCGGCTCCGGTGCGGCTCCAGGGCTTCCTCCGCGGGCAGGAAGAAGACCTCGTCTGCCGGGAAGGTCTCCCCCAGGCCGGCCATGCGGTGGCGCAGGATGCGCCAGTGCGCCCAGGGCTGGGCCCGCCTCGGGTCCCAGGCCGCGCCGCGGAAGAGCTCCGGGCGCGCGACGTTCCCCGACGCCTGAGTGACGAGGTCCTGGTACGTCGAGGAGTCGACCATCACCCCTGCGAAGTTGGCCACGAACCCGAACGCACACAGCGCCCACGCCGCGCGGCGCGCCCAGTCGATGCGCTCGATCCGATCGAACGCGACGCCCACGCCGAGCCACAGGAAGGGCAGCGCCGGTAGGAGCGCTCCCTGACCGAAGCCCCAGGTGCCGAGCAGCGGCGGGTGAGCGGCCCAGGCCACGGGCACGACCGCGAGCACGGCACAGGCCGGCCAGACCCGAGCTCCCCGGTTGACCGCGATGACGAATCCGATCGGTGCGAACAGGACGAGCGGTGCCAGCCAGACGAGACCGCGACCCGGTGACGCGAGGATCAGGACGACATCGCCAAGCGCGTCTTCCGAGGCCGCGGGCAGGAGCGGCCAGGGGTGTGCCTGCATCGCCCCGAAACCGAAGCCCGCGGCCAGTGCGAGCGGCAGCGCCGCCCACGTCAGGTCGATCCAGTGGCCGAAGCGCCAGGTCTTCCGCAGGAAGAGTGCGAACTTCGCGAGCCGGCGATACCCGTCGAAGACCGACACCACGAACGCCGCGGCCACGACCGCGACCGAGAGTGCGAGGGTCGGCTCCGTCAGAATGGCCAGCGCCAGCGCGCCACCGACCCCCAGGAGGTCGACCCGAGGAGGACGAAGGAGACGCACGAAGCGCTCACGCGTCCTGAGCAGGAGGTGGAATGCAACGAACAAGAAACATGCCGCAGGGACCGCGTTCGACCAGGCCCGCGCCTGCGGCCAGGCCAGCGTGGTCAACCCCAGGGCGAGCCCGGCGAACCAGGCGTTGCGCCGCGAGACGCCGACGCGACGTGCGGACAGGACGACGAGCCAGCAGAGCAACGCCATGCAGAGGGAGTTCCGCCAGCCGACGAACAGGTGCGCGACGTACTCGCTCCGCTTGACGACGTCGGACGCGCCGTGGCTCGCCTCGAGGTCCGCGAAGAGCGGAGAGATCAACGTGCCGAGCCAGTACAGGGGAACGCCGATCAGCGGGCCGCCGATCGGTCTGTCGGCGACGAAGACGCCGGCGGCGACCTCGACCACGTCGCTGCGCTGTGCAGTCACCGCACGCGCCTCCGGTGTGTCGCCGAGCACCAGCGTGCCGCGCGCGAGCGAGCGCGTGGTCTGGAAGTCGAGCTCGCTGGCGAGATCCTCGGGCAGCCCGGACATCGTCACCGTGAACACGCCCAGGAGCACGAAGAAGACCGAGCGCGCCGAGAGGCGATCTCCGAGCCGGATGAGCGGAGGTCGGACGAACGGGCTCACTGCGAGTCACCTGCGCGCGCGAGGCGCGCTGCGAAGTCGGCGGGCCAGGCGAGGACGGACTCCCGCGCAAAGTCCCGGACGCGGGTGAACCCCGCCCGCTCGAGCTTTCGGGCCACGTCCGGCAAGCCGGCGTTGTATCCGGTACCGCCCCCGGAAACGAGCACGAGCACGGGGCGTCCGAGCGCGAGGATCCGGTCCTTGTCGCCGGGAGCGAGCTCGCCGTCCTCCCGGTATATCCGCCAGACCACCTCCAGGCGCTCGACCAACCCGCCTGCCCGTGCGTCCAGCGCCTGCGACGGCCGGTCGCACCAGAGGTCCATCCCCGTGAACGCGGCCGCCGCGTGCCCCTGCAGATTCCGGACCGGATCGGTGAAGGCGTGCGTGCCGAAGACCGCCGGGCGTTCGGCCAGCACGTCGACGACCAGGACGGGGCGGGGGCGCTCGTCCCGCACGGCGCTCGCGAGCCAGACGTAGGCCCGGGCGCGTTCGGCGTCGCCCCCGGCGCTCGGGTCCGGTGCGAGCGCCAGCGAGCTCTCGGCGAGCGGGAGCTCGCGTGTGGAGAGGGCGAGGTAGGCCGAGAAGCCGAGCGCGTTGTTGGCGAGCACTCCCCCGCCGAGCGCGAGGCCGAGGAATCCGGCGAGCGCGCGCCGCGGACCGCCGGCGTCGAGGAGGTCGAAGAGCCCTTTCGCCGCGAGGCACCCGAGCGGGAGCGCACCGATGCGCACGAGCTTGTACTGGTTGTCGTAGGGCAGCTCGACGACGGCGGCGAGCGCCAGAGGAATCACGGTCGCGACGAGCAGCAACCCGATCACGCGTCCGCGGCGTTCTCCATCCGAGCCTCCCGCTCGCAGGCCGAAGAGCGCCGGTGCGAGGAGGAGCGACACGGGCGCGAGCACGAGGGCGACGCGTTCGAGCGTGAACACGAACCCGATCGGCTCCCCTCCGTAGCCGCGGCCGGCTTCGAGCGCCAGGAACGCTCCGGGCGCCGCGCAGAGCGCGAGCGGAAGGAGGATCCGAGCGCGAAGCCCCGGGGCGAACAGGACGACCGCGACGCCGACGACGAGGATCGCCATCCCCCCCACGATCGGATTCACGAGCAGCGACGCACCGGCGAGCAGCGCCGTGGTCCCGACCCACGGCCGCGCGCCGTGCCTGAGGGCGTGTGCCGCCGAGGTCCATGAGCCGACGAGGAGCGCGAGCGCGGCGGGATAGGACGAGAGGTTCCCGAGCTTCGAGAACCCGAAGGCGAGCCGCGGGTCCCACGCCCCGACGGAGACGCGCAGGACGTCCAGGAGCTCGAGCGTGGACTCGGGTGAGCGCCACGGGAAGCCCTCCGACACCCACAGCCATCCGCCCAGCGCGTTGAGGCCGAAGAGCGCGAGCAGGATGCCCAGGAGCTCGCGCCGCCC
>JAJDET010000167.1 GCA_029259655.1 Planctomycetota bacterium | reverse complement strand
GGAAGTGCTCGCGGAAGAGCGCGCTGAGCTTCGTCTTGCCGAGGCCCGAGCTCGCAACGAGCTCGGCGACGTCCGGATACCTCGCAGGATCGCGACGCATGTCGCGCGCGAGCGTCTCGACGGCATCGAGGTCCGGATCGTGGTCGCGATAGAAGTGGTCCGGGCGACAGCGCTTGCAGGGCCGGAGTCCCGCCGACCTGGCCTCCTCCTCGCTCGAGAAGAAGCGCGTGTTCTCGGGCTTCGGCTTCCGGGCCGGGCACGAGGGCAGGCAGTAGATGCCGGTCGTCACGACGCCCACGACGAACCGGCCGTTGCTCGTCTCGTCGCGCGCCCGCGAGCGCTCGATCATCTGCTCCCGCGTGAAGGCCATTCCCTCATGATCGCTCCGGTTGGAAGCCGGATCTTCCGGATTCGTCCGGCGGAAGTGGGAAATCGATACCGGGCACCCCGGAATGCGGGCCCAGGACAACTTCTGGACCATGGTATGATTCCCCGGGTAATCCGTGCCCGGAGCGCAACTTGAGGGTCCAGAAGAAGAGGTTCGGCCACCTGATCCTCCTCGTCGCCGTCACGACGAGCATTTCGCAGGTGCTCCACTCGCAGAAGGCCTTGGCCGGACGCGGCACGGGCGACCTACGTCAGCCCCCGACAGCGAAGCGCTCGCTGTTCGTTGCGCCGGACGATCCGGACTTCTTCTACTCGGAGTTCGTCGACGCGGACATCAACTCGACGCGCGCCGCGTTCGGTAGGCCGTCCATCAACGGGTTGGGCGATACGAACAGTCCCGGTACGCGCATCAACTTCACCACCGACGCACAGGTCGTCGAGGCGAAGTTCAACTACATCTCGACCTTCGGCTCGCCCGGAGGGGGGACCTTTAGGCTCGAGATCGACGGAGTGTTGCATCCTGATTTCATCGGGTCGGATACGGACCTGGGGGCGCGTTGGTACCCCGTCGTCTCTCACTCGACCGTCCAGCGACGCGAGTACAGCCTGATCCTGCCCTACCGGACCGAGGTCGAGTTTCAGGGGCTCGAGCTCACCAACGGTTCCCTGGGACTGTTGAGCCCTCCGCCCGAGCGACCTTTGCCGCTCTGCGTTGCATACGGCGACTCGATCACGCATGGATTCGACGCGACCTCGATCGCCACGAGCTTCCCCTATCAGGTGGGCGAGCTTCTGGAGAGTCGCGTCATCAACATGGGGTTCGCAGGTCGGACCACCACCCCGCGCGACGGGGCGGCGATCGCGTCACTCAACGCCGATCGAATCCTCGTTGCCATCGGCATCAACGACTACATCTTCTCCAAGAGCCTCGCGACGTTCCAGTCGGACTACGAGGACTTCCTGGACTTCGTTCGCCTGGTCCAACCCTCGGTGCCGCTGTTCGCGATCACACCGGCATGGATGACGAACGAGGCTGTGCTCAACGGCGTGGGCGAGGTCCCCGAGTCCTACCGGCAGGTCATTCGCGACGTCGTCCTGCTTCGGGCCGACACGGACCCTCTTCTCTTCCTGATCGAGGGGTCCGTGCTCTTTCCCCCGGATACGCTCTACCTGGACGATTTCGTCCACCCGAACGACGCGGGCTTCGCTCTCTATGGGCAAGCCGTGGCAGGCTCGAACCTCCTGTCCAATGCGAGCTTCGAGATCGATCCCTTCGCCTGGCAAGACCTGGGCGGCACTCAGTACGGCACTGCGTCGCCCAACACCGGACTCCAGTCGCTCGAGGTCTCGGTGGGCTCGGGAGCGATCCAGCCGGTCGGACGCCTCGAGCGGGGCGAGGACTACGTCCTCGGCGCGTGGACCCGGATCGGTTCCGGCGGCGAGAGTGGATCGTTCGGCATCACCTTCTACGATTCCCTGGGCGGTGCGCTGTCGTCCTTCATCGTCAACCCGACCTGGACGACCTTCCAGAAGGCGCAGCGCTTCGTCTCGAGCCCGGCTCAGTTCGCGTACGCGGAGGTCTGGTGTCAGAAGCTCACCGGCTCGTCCGTCATGTACGTGGACGACGTCTCGCTGACGAAGTTCGGCACGGCCCTCTCCAAGACCTACGGCAACGGTCGCGCCGGCGCTCGCGGCGCTCCGAGCATCTCGGCCAGCGCAGCACCGGTCGTCGGAACCGAGATCACGATCGAGGTCGGGAATCCGCTCGAAGAGCCCGTTCTGGGGTGGCTCTTCTTCTCTGCGCACGGGGCACCCAGTTCGATCCGGCCGAGCTTGCTGGAGATGCCGGCACCCGGGAGCTTCACGATGATCCCGCCGGCAGGTCTTCGCTGGACCTTGAGCGTGCCGGAGCACGTCGGCAACGGCGCAGGTGTTCTCCTGCGTTCCGTCCAGCTCGACCTCAGCGGTAGCTGGTCCGAGTCGGCGATCCTCTCGCTGACCGCGGGCGATCGGGCGCACCCCTAGGGCAGAATCGCCAGCCGCGCCGCTCAGGGAGTCGCGTCCCGTCGAAGATCGACTCGAGCCGTCGGAAGCCTCTCGATTCGACCGCAGTGCCCGTTCCAACTAATCTCTAATTCGATGCATGCCTGGATTGCGCACTCATTCCCCAGGTAGAGGCAAGGAAGTGAGCGAAGCCCTCTAGTCTGGGTGGTCCGAGTCGCGCTCCGGCCGAAGCGCGCGACCGATCCGACCGAGGGGCTTCAAGATCGAGCACAGAAGAAAGGGACATGAAGCCGATTACCGGGGACGCCTGGTCTCTCTGGACGTCTTGCGAGCACTCGCGATCCTGCTCGTCCTGATCCACCACTCCACGTGGCCCTGGATCAAGGGCGTCGTCGGGCCCTCTCCGATCGCTCACTCTCTCATGCGGGGAGGATGGATCGGGGTGGATCTCTTCTTCGTTCTCAGTGGTTTCCTGATCTCGGGGCTCCTGTTTCGGGAGCACGGAAAGCACGGGTCCATTCACTTCGGGCGGTTCTTCACCCGCCGAGGGTTGAAGATCTACCCGACCTTCTACGTCTTCCTGTTCAGCGCGCTCACGCTGGAGTACTGGCTACGCGGGAATTTCCCGGAGACCATCTGGCCCGAGCTCGTCTTCCTGCAGAACTACTTCCCGGCGGTCTTCGGACACACGTGGTCGCTCGCGGTCGAGGAGCACTTCTACGTGTTTCTCCCGCTTCTCCTCGTCCTCCTCCTGCGCCTCCGGACGGCATCCGAGAATCCCTTCTCGTGGATCCCGGGCATCTGCCTGGCGTGCTCGGTCGTCGGGCTGACGCTGCGGTTCCAGAACGAGGGCAGCTACGCCGCCACGCACCTGAGGATGGACGCGCTGATGTTCGGTGTGTGCCTCTCCTATTGGCACCACTTCCACCGGGATCAGTTCGTGGTGTTCTGTCGCCGCTGGTTCGGTCTGCTCCTGTTCTGTGGCGTCCTGCTCACGCTGCCTGCCTTCACTCTCAACCTGGGCAAGACGGACTTGATGCCGTCCGGCCTGACCCAGATCTACGTGGGATGTGGGATGGTCGTCTCCGCCATCGTCGCGCGCGGAGTGCCCGTCAATCGGCTGACCCGGGCCGTGGCCTTCTGCGGTGTGCACTCCTACGCGATCTACCTGTGGCACATCCCCATGAGGCGCTGGACGACGCCAATGACCGAGTACTTCTTCGGCAGCGACGCCCACAACGGAACGAAGCTCGCCGTCTATCTGGTGAGCAGTGTCGTGGTGGGGATCGTCTCCACGCGCATCGTCGAGATACCCTCGCTCAGGTTCCGCGACAGATTCTTCCCGTCGAGGAGCGCGAGCATGATCGAGAACGGCCGGGAGCGTGAGCGCGAGACAGGTAGGACGGAACCCGAGGTGAGCCGCCAGCTGCCGAGTGGATCGGGATCTCCCGTGAACGCGGGCGCCGAGCTGTAGGGCCGGTCCCCCAGAGACGCGGCCGACAAGTCGGCCGCTTGTGACTTGGCGCGCATCAGCGCGCGCCAAGGATGCCCTGCGGGCGGCT
>JAJDET010000166.1 GCA_029259655.1 Planctomycetota bacterium | reverse complement strand
GGAACGCATCGCCCGCGAGATCGAGGAGCGCGGGTGGTTCGGCGTTCACGCCGACCACCTGGTCGATGATGCGCCGACCTTCCGGCTCTCGGAGCTCGTCGTCGAGGGGCTCGCGGCGGAGTGGCTCCCCGGGCGCGTGTTCGACCTGCGCGGCGAGGAGCTCTCGACGTCCCCCCGGCTCGTGGACGCCCCGCCGCGTCTCTCGCTGGCATCGCGTGACGGCGCGATCGCGTTCGAGGTCGACCTGGCCCCGGCCTCGCGCGGCGGCGGCGACGGACACGTCCGCTTCCACTGGAAGGGACTCGCGGTCGACGACGCGCTCGCGCGCCTGCGGCTGCCGGGCGCGCCGCCCCTGCGCGGCGGGACGGTGGACCTCGAGCTCAGCGGCCCCTGGCGCGCGGGCAAGATCGGCGAGCTCGCGCTCCCGCTCACGGCGACCTTCCACGACACCGTCGTGTCGATCGGGGGGCTCGACGACGTGCCGCTCGATCGGCTGGCGGTCCCGATCGAGCTCACGGGCAGCATCGCCTCCCCGCGCATCCGCTTCGACGCGGACACCTTCGCGAACGCGCTGGCCGAGGCCGGGAAGGGTCAGCTCGCTGAGCAGTTGCGCGGACGCCTGGGCGAGGAAGCCGGCGACGCGCTCGAGAAGCTGAAGGAGAAGACCGGGCTCGAGCTCCCCACCGAGGTGCCGGACGACGCGGAGAGCCTGAAGGACGAGGCGAAGAAGCTCCTGGGCGGCTTCGGCAAGAAGAAGAAGGACTGAGACCGTCCGCGGCCCGCTAGCGGCGGGCGTGCAGGAGGTCGTTCAGGAGCTCGCCGAGGCGCAGCATCCCCCTCCCAGTACGAGTGCGGGGCATCCACTGAACGACCACGAGGAGGACCAGGCAAGCGGCGCCGAAGAGGGCGGTGCGGCCGAGCCGAACGTCGTCGAAGAGCCACGCCTGCAACCCGATCCAGAGCAGGAGGAAGACCAGCGTGACCGCGATGGCGGCCGCGATCGAGATCCTGGTCGGGTCGGAACCCATGCGTCCCCTCAACGCACGAACGTCACGCCGCGGAAGCGCGCCGGCGCGGCGCCGTGGCTCATCTCCGCGACCTGCATCGGGTTGCCCTTGCCGCAGTTCGGAACGCCCCAGAGCTGCCAGTGGTCCGCGTCGCAGATCGCGTCGCAGGAGCGCCAGAACTCGGGCGTCGAGCCCTGGTACGTCGGGTCGCGCAAGATCCTCGTGCGCTCGCCGTTCTTGACCTCCCAGCCGATCTCGCTCGTGAACTGGAAGTTCAGCCGGCGCTGGTCGATCGACCACATCTTCACCGTGTCGAGCAAGACGCCGTCCTCGGTGTCGCGGACGAGGTCGTCGAGCGTCCACGTGCCGGGCAAGAGCGACAGGTTCGTGATGCGGATGATCGGCGGGTTGTAGAAGCCCTCGGCGCGGTTCGTCCCTCGGCTCCGCTCCTCGCCGATCGCCGACGCCCACTCGCGGCTCGTGTGGTAGCCCTTGAACATCCCGTCCTCGACGACGTGCCAGCGCTGCGAGGGCACGCCGTCGTCGTCGAAGCCGCGCGTGTCGAGGCCGCCCGGGACGGTCGAGTCCGCGACGAGGTTGACGAGGTCGGAGCCGTAGCGAAAGCCGTCGAGCTTGTCCGTCGTCGCGAAGGAGCTCCCCGCCAGGTCCACCTCGTGCCCGAAGACGCGGTCGAGCTCGTTGGGGTGCCCCACCGACTCGTGGATCTGCAGCATGAGCTGGTTGCCCATCAGGATCATGTCGCGCTCGCCCGCGGGGCACGGCTCCGCCGAGCACAGGGCGACCGACTCGTCGCGCATGCGCGCACCGTGCGCGGCGAGGTCGAGGGAGAGCACGTGCTCCCAGCCCGCGCCCTTGTAGTTCCCGCCGAAGGACGCGGGGAAGCTGCGGGTCTGCGTGGTCCCGTTCGCAGCGGCCGTGGTCGAGATCCCCGCGCCCGTCCGCACGAGCACCTGGTGGATCTCGGCGCCCTCGCTCGAGGCCATCCACTGCTCCTCGCGGCGCGCGCTGCACGACGCCCGGCGCGCGACGGTCTCGGCGGCTCCCTCGAGGGAGGCCTCGGCCTCGTGCAGGAGATCGAGCTTGTCCGCGAGCGAGACCTCGAAGGGATCGATCTCCACCGGCGTGCGCCACTCGGCCGCGCCGACGTCCTCGCCGGCGATCCTCACCGGCCGGACGCGCGCCGTGGCGAGGTCCCGTGCGCTCTCGACCGCGCGCCGCGCGAGAGCGCGCACGTCCGCCTCACCGGTGACCGGCGCGGCGGCGAAGCCCCAGCTCCCGCCCGCGAGGACGCGCACGCCGACACCCGCCTCCTCCGGCGCCTCGGCCGCGTCCACCTGTCCGTTGCGCAGCGCGAGCTCCTCCGTCGCCGTGCGGTTGCACCTCGCGTCCACGTACTCCGCACCGTCGGCGAGCGCCGCCTCGACGGCGATCTTGGCGAGTCGCATGTCCATGTCAGAAGTCCGTGGTAGACGTGAAGCGGAAGTCCTCTATCCGCAGAGCGGGCACGACGATCTCGCCGTCGAAGAGCGCTCCGGCGACCTCCTGCTCGGCACCGACGCCGGAGACGTTCTTCAGCGCCTCCACGAGGCTCTGGGTGAAGCGCAGGTTCTTCACGGGACGCGTGACCTCGCCCTTCTCGATCAGGAACGTGCCGTTGCGGGTCATGCCCGTGAGCGTGAGCTCGCGCGGCTCGATCATGTTCGTGTAGTGGAACTGGGTGACGAGGAGCCCGCGCTCCACGCCGCCGACGAGCTCCTCGAGCGAGCGCGTCCCCGCCCCCATCACCAGGTTCTGGGCCATCGGACCGTGGGTGTTCGGCTGGGCGAGGGAGTGTCCCGTGCAGGGAGTCCCCATCCGCTCGGCCGTGTTGCGATCGGTGACCGGTCCTCCCAGGCGCCCGCGCGAGATGAGCTCGACCCGGGAGCGCGGCGTCCCCTCGCCGTCGAACGGTAGCCCGGCGTAGACCTCGTTCCCCGCGTCGTCCACGAGGAGGAGCTCCTCGGGGAAGAGCGCCTCGCCCTGGCGCCCGCAGAGGAACGACGACTCCTCGAGCACCTCGCGCGCGCCGAAGCCCTGGTAGCTCGCGAAGAGCAACATCGAGCTCACGGCCGCGGGTTCGAGCACCACCGTGTAGGCACCGGGATCGATCGAGCCCGGCTCGCGGTTGCGCACGGCCTTGTCCACGGCCCGCTCGACGACACGCTCCGGCTCGAGCCGTCCGACCTCGGCCGCGATCTCCTCGCCCCATCCCGACGAACGCTCCCCGCTGGCCGTCAGCGCGAAGGAGGCGCGTGCGGTCGAACCCGCGACGAGACGCCCGGAGGAGTTCGCGATGCTCCTCGCGAGACCGTGGGTCGAGAGCAACCCGGCGGGCATGAGGTCGTTCGCGCGGCAGGCGTCCACGGCGCGCTTCACCCACTTCGCCTTCTCGGCGAAGCCGTGAGTGACCGTCGGCTCGTCCCACGTGGACGGCGCGACGGAGACCTCGCCGCCCATTTCGACCAGCTCGTCGTTCGGTGCGGTGACGCGTGCGAGCTCGAGCGCGCGAGCGAGGGCGGGGCCCGTGGCGGCGTCCTCGATCGAGCTGCACGTCGCGCGGGCCTCGCGGAAGGCATTGCCCTCGCGGAGCCGCACGCGGATCGCGACGTCGGTGCGTTCGCGGTCGGCGGACTGAGTCGGACCGTCCCCGGCGAAGCGCACGAAGCTCTCTCGCACGCCGTCGATCGTGACCTCGGTCTCGTCGGCCGGCGAGGAGGAGACGAGCCGGCGCGCGGCCGCGGTGAGCTCGGTGAGGTCGGGGGTCATGAGTGGGAGTCTACTGTGCTGCACGCGGGGAGGAGGTATGGAGTGCGCGGGGAGTCGTCGCGAGCGGGTGCCTCGCGGTCGCGTGTCGTGCCCGGGGTGACGAGTCTCGGACGCCTGGAGTGCGCGTGCACCGGTCGGGGGCCGAGGACGTACATCGAGTTGTGCGCGTCCCTCCCCGCAGTGCCGTACTCTCCGCGCACCGGCGGATGCCGGCGCGCGCGAAGTAGGCGCCTCAGCGCCGGTCCTTCGTGAGCCGACCGCCCTAGGCGGTGTCGGCGTGTTCCATGTGGTTTCTTCCGCCCGCCGGGAGGC